>NZ_JABULD010000035.1:0-45586 GCF_014060985.1 Pseudomonas sp. MD195_PC81_125 | reverse complement strand
TGCCAGCGATGGCGTCGTCACTGTCGCTATTAGTGTTGACTGATCCACTGCTTTCGCTGGCAAGCCAGCTCCCACAGGGTTTTGCGTTCATTGGCCAATAGACCGACAAACGGCCGACGGTCGGTTTTCACACAGAGCATGTGGTCATTGTCTACAGTGAAAAAGCCGGCAGCCATTCTGCCGTAACCGTGTTTGTCCAGAAAAAGCCCGGCTCAAGTACCGGGTTCCACCTGATCAGGAGTGCACGATGGATCTCAGCCGTCGTCAATTCTTCAAGGTCGCCGGTATCGGCCTTGCAGGCTCTAGCCTGGGCGCGTTGGGCATGGCCCCGACGCAGGCCTTCGCCGAGCAGGTGCGTCACTTCAAGCTTGCCCACACCCATGAAACCCGCAACACCTGCCCGTATTGCTCGGTCGGTTGCGGGTTGATCATGTACAGCCAGGGCGATGCCGCGAAGAACGTCGCGCAAAATATCATTCATATCGAGGGCGACGCCGACCACCCGGTCAACCGCGGCACCCTGTGTCCAAAAGGCGCGGGCCTGCTGGACTTCATTCACAGCCCCGGCCGCTTGCAATACCCGCAGGTGCGCAAGCCCGGCAGCAGCGAATGGACGCGGATCAGTTGGGATGAAGCGCTCGATCGTATCGCCGACCTGATGAAGGCCGACCGCGACGCCAACTTCATCGAAAAAAATGCCAACGGGCAAACGGTGAACCGCTGGGTCTCCACCGGGTTCCTCGCGGCGTCGGCAGCGTCCAACGAAGCGGGCTACATCACCCAGAAGGTGATTCGCAGTCTCGGCATGCTGGGGTTCGATAACCAGGCGCGTGTCTGACACGGCCCGACGGTGGCAAGTCTTGCCCCGACGTACGGCCGTGGAGCCATGACCAATACCTGGACCGATATCGCCAACGCGAATCTGATCCTGGTGATGGGTGGCAACGCAGCAGAAGCGCATCCGTGCGGCTTCAAATGGGTGACCGAGGCCAAAGCGCATAACGCTGCCCGGCTGATCGTGGTCGACCCGCGTTTTACCCGGACCGCTTCGGTGGCCGACTATTACGCGCCAATCCGCACCGGTACCGACATCGCCTTCATGGGCGGGTTGATCAATTACTTGCTGACCGAGGACAAGATTCAGCACGAGTACGTGCGCAACTACACCGACGTTTCGTTCATCGTCAAAGCCGGGTTCAGCTTCGAAGACGGCCTCTTCAGCGGCTATGACGCGACGAAGCGCAGCTACACCGACAAATCCGGCTGGGGTTACGAGCTGGGCGAGGACGGCTTCGTCAAGGTCGACCCGACCCTGCAGGACCCGCGCTGTGTCTATCAATTGATGAAGCAGCATTACAGCCGCTACAACATTGATCTGGCGAGCCAGATCTGTGGGATGCCGGTCGAGGCGATGAAAAAGATCTGGGAAGAAATCGCCACTTGCTCGATCCCGGGCAAGACCATGACCATTCTCTACGCCCTCGGCTGGACGCAACACTCGATTGGCGCGCAGATCATCCGCAGCGCGGCGATGGTGCAATTGCTGCTGGGCAACGTCGGCATGCCCGGTGGCGGGGTGAATGCCTTGCGCGGCCACTCGAACATTCAAGGCCTGACCGACCTCGGGTTGTTGTCCAACGCACTGCCGGGCTATCTGACCCTGGGGGGCGATGCCGAGCAGGACTACAACGCCTTCATCAAAAAGCGCACGCAAATGCCGCTGCGTCCGGGGCAGCTGTCCTACTGGCAGAACTACAGCAAATTCCACGTCAGCCTGATGAAGTCGTGGTACGGCGCCAACGCCACCGTCGAGAACGATTGGCTCTATGACCATTTGCCGAAACTCGACATTCCCAACTACGACGTGCTGAAAATGTTCGACCTGATGAGCCAGGGCAAGGTCAACGGCTACATGTGCCAAGGCTTCAACCCCATCGCCGCGCTGCCGGACAAGAACCGGGTCATGGGCGCACTGGCCAAGCTCAAGTGGCTGGTGGTGATGGACCCGCTGGCCACCGAGACCTCGGAGTTCTGGCACAACGTCGGGCCGTACAACGACGTGAAAAGCGCGGAGATCCAGACCGAAGTGATTCGCCTGCCCACCACCTGCTTCGCCGAGGAGGACGGCTCGCTGGTCAACAGCAGCCGCTGGCTGCAATGGCACTGGAAGGGCGCTGATGGCCCGGGCGAAGCGCAAACCGATATCCGCATCATGAGCGAACTGTTCTTGCGCCTGCGCAAGCGTTATCAGGCCGAGGGCGGCAAATTCCCCGATCCGCTGCTGAAACTGTCGTGGCCGTACAAGATCCCCGACGAACCCTCGCCGGAAGAACTGGCGAAGGAAATCAACGGCAGCGCCATGGCCGACTTCACCGATGCCAGTGGCGCGACGGTCAAGGCCGGTTCGCAACTGGCGGCATTCGCTCAGCTCAAGGACGACGGCAGCACCGCGTCCGGTTGCTGGATCTTCGCCGGCAGTTGGACCGAGGCCGGCAACCAGATGGCCCGGCGTGACAACGCCGACCCGTATGGCATGCACCAGCATCTGGGCTGGGCCTGGGCGTGGCCGGCCAACCGGCGGATTCTCTACAACCGCGCTTCGGCAGACGTCGCGGGCAAACCGTGGGATCCGAAAAAACGTCTGGTGTGGTGGAACGGCAAGGCCTGGGGCGGCACCGATGTGCCGGACTACAAGGCCGATGTGCCGCCGGAAGCCGGGATGAACCCGTTCATCATGAACCCCGAAGGCGTGGCGCGGTTCTTCGCCGTCGACAAGATGAACGAGGGGCCATTCCCCGAGCACTACGAGCCGTTCGAAACGCCCATCGGCATCAACCCGCTGCACCCGCAGAACAAGAAAGCCACCAGCAACCCGGCGGCGCGGATCTTCGACTCGGTCTGGGAAAGCCTCGGCGAAGCAAGGACTTCCCGTACGCCGGCACCAGTTACCGGCTGACCGAGCACTTCCACTTCTGGAGCAAGCATTGCAAGTTGAATGCGATTGCCCAGCCCGAGCAGTTCGTCGAAATTGGCGAAGTGCTGGCGAAGGAGAAGGGCATCGCCGCCGGAGATCGAGTGCGGGTCAGTTGCAAGCGCGGGTTCATCGAGGCGGTGGCGGTGGTGACCAAACGCATCCGGCCGCTGCAGGTCAACGGCCAGGTGGTGCATCAGATCGGCATCCCGCTGCACTGGGGATTCACCGGTCAAACGCGCCACGGTTACCTGACCAACACCCTGGTGCCGTTCCTCGGCGATGGCAACACACAGACCCCGGAATCCAAGTCATTCCTGGTCAACGTGGAGAAACTGTAAATGGCCAGCCAAGACATCATTGCCCGCTCGGCCACCACCACGGTGCCGCCCTCGGTGAGGAATCAGCAGGAAGTCGCCAAGCTGATCGACACCACCAAATGCATCGGTTGCAAGGCCTGCCAGGTCGCCTGCTCGGAATGGAACGAGCTGCGCGACGAGGTCGGCCACAACCACGGCACCTACGACAACCCGCAGGACCTGAGCGCAGAAACCTGGACCTTGATGCGTTTCACCGAACACGAGACCGACGCCGGTAACCTGGAGTGGCTGATCCGCAAGGACGGCTGCATGCATTGCGCCGAGCCGGGTTGCCTGACGGCCTGCCCAAGTCCCGGGGCGATCATCAAGCACGCCAACGGCATCGTCGATTTCGATCAGGATCATTGCATCGGTTGCGGTTATTGCATCACCGGTTGCCCGTTCAACATTCCGCGCATCTCGCAGAAGGATCACAAGGCCTACAAATGCACCTTGTGTTCGGATCGGGTGGCGGTAGGGCTGGAGCCAGCCTGCGTGAAAACCTGCCCGACCGGCGCCATCGTCTTCGGCACCAAGGAAGACATGAAGGAGCACGCTGCCGAACGCATCGTCGATCTGAAAAGCCGTGGCTTCGACAACGCCGGGCTGTATGACCCGGAAGGCGTCGGCGGCACTCACGTGATGTACGTGCTGCACCACGCCGACACGCCGAAGATCTACGCCGGGTTGCCGGATGCACCGGCCATCAGTCCGCTGGTGGGCTTGTGGAAAGGCATCAGCAAACCGCTGGGCTTGCTGGCAATGGGTGCGGCGGTGCTGGCCGGGTTCTTCCACTACGTGCGTATCGGGCCGAATCGCGTCGAGGAGGATGAACATCCGACGCCACCTGATACCTCGGTGCACGTTGTCGATCCGGCGGTGCACACCTTCGACCCACGCGGGGAGGACCGGCCATGAGCAACAAGACGATCCTGCGCTACACCGCCAACCAGCGCACCAATCACTGGCTGGTAGCGATTCTGTTCTTTATGGCCGGGCTGTCGGGGCTGGCATTGTTTCATCCGTCGATGTTCTGGCTGACCCACCTGTTCGGCGGCGGACCGTGGACGCGGATTCTGCACCCGTTCATGGGCGTGCTGATGTTCGTGTTGTTCCTCGGCCTGGTGTTCCGTTTCTGGCGCGCGAACTTCTTCATCGACAACGACGGGAAGTGGCTGCGCCGCATCGACCGGGTGCTGGTCAACGATGAAGAAAGCGTGCCGCCGGTGGGCAAATACAACGCCGGGCAGAAGCTGCTGTTCTGGACTTTACTGCTGTGCATGCTCGGCTTGCTGTTCACCGGGCTGGTGATCTGGCGCGCGTATTTCAGCGCGTACTTCGGCATCACCGTGATTCGCTGGGCCATGCTCCTGCATGCGCTGGCCGGGTTTGTGCTGATCCTGAGCATCATCGTGCACATCTATGCCGGCCTGTGGATCAAGGGTTCGGTGGACGCGATGCTGCATGGCTGGGTCAGCCGCGCCTGGGCCAGGAAACACCACGAACTCTGGTATCGCGACATCACCCGTAATGAACGCAATCCGGACGTGCCGGAGCGACCGATCACCAAAAAGGGCTGACTTTTGCCAACCATTCTTGAACCCGGGGAAATCGAAGCGGCGGCCAGTTCGCCGCCGTTTCTGCACCTGCCGCCGCACAACCTGTTCACTTTGCGCGCCCAGCGTCTGGAGCAATTGGCTCATGGGCATCCGCTGGCTGATTACCTGCGACTGATCGCCGGATTGTGTCGGGCTCAGCAGCAGGTGTTCGATGATCCGCCGCTGACAGCACCGTTTGATCAGCAAAGGATCGAAGCCTGTCAGCAACATGGTTTACCGCCGTTCGCCGCCGACACACTGGTGCGCGAAGACGCTTGGCAGGCTTATCTGGAGGCTTTATTGCAACGTTACGTGGCGCCCGAGCAACCCGCCGTAGTCGACGCGCTCGCTACACTGCGCAGCGCCAGTGCCGGCCAGTTGCGTGCGTGGGCGGTGGCGTTGGTCAGCGGTCAGTATTCAATGGTGCCGGCGCAGTTGGTGCCGTTCCTCGGCGCCGGCCTGCAAGCGGCGTGGAGCCACTGGTTGCTCAGCGCACCGAACCTGCAACTGAAACCCGGCGACAGCCTCAGCCAATGCCCGGGCTGCGGGTCACCGGCGATGGCCGGGGTGATCCGCCATCGCGGCAAGCACAACGGCCTGCGTTATCTGGTGTGTTCGCTGTGCGCCTGTGAATGGCATGTGGTGCGGGTCAAGTGCGTGTATTGCGAGTCGAGCAAAGGGCTGGATTACCTGAGCCTTGAGGATGATCGCCACGCCGCCAATCAGGCGCCGATTCGGGCGGAGGTGTGCCCGGGCTGCAACAGCTACCTGAAGCTGGTGTACCTGGAAAACGATGCCGAAGGCGAAGCGCTGTCGGCGGATCTCACCAGCCTGCTGCTCGACATGCGTCTGGCGCAGGATAGTTATCAGCGTCTGGCACCGAATCTGTTGCTGGCGCCGGGAGACGAATGACCAGAACGTCTACACTCGCCGGACAGTCTTGTTTTTTCGGGAGTGGCTGATGTCCGCAAGTGTGGCCCCGCGTTTACCGTCCATTGATGGGTTGTTACGTCACCCGGCCTGTCTGCCGCTGGCCGAGCGTTATGGCCGTGAGTCGTTGCTGGCCGGTTTGCGCCAGTTGCTCGATGAGTTGCGTTCCAGCGTATTGAACGGGCAATTGTCGGCGATTGAAATCAGCCCCGACGTGCTCGCCGGTCGCGTCGGCGAACGTCTGGCCCAGCAGCAGCGCAGCAACGTACGGCGGGTGTTCAACCTGACCGGCACGGTACTGCACACCAACCTCGGCCGGGCGTTGTTGCCCGAAGAAGCCATCGACGCGGTGCAGATGGCCGCGCGCTATCCGCTCAATCTGGAATTCGATCTGGCGACCGGCAAGCGCGGTGATCGCGACGACCTGATCGAAGGCCTGATCCGCGAACTGACCGGTGCCGAAGCCGTCACCGTGGTCAACAACAATGCCGCTGCGGTGCTCCTGACACTCAACAGCCTCGGCACGCGTAAGGAAGGCATTATCTCGCGCGGCGAACTGATCGAGATCGGCGGCGCGTTTCGCATCCCCGACATCATGGCCCGCGCCGGCGTGCGCCTGCATGAAGTCGGCACGACCAACCGCACCCACGCCCGCGACTACGAAGCCGCGATCAGCCCACGCAGCGGCTTGATCATGCGCGTGCATGCGAGCAACTACAGCATCGAAGGCTTTACCGCCCGGGTGCCCACCGCCGAACTGGCCGAACTGGCCCATCGGCATGGTTTGCCGTTGCTGGAAGATCTGGGCAGCGGCAGTCTGCTCGACCTGACCCGCTGGGGCCTTCCAGCGGAGCCGACGGTAAGGCAGGCGCTGCTTGATGGCGCGGACATCGTTACCTTCAGTGGCGACAAATTGCTCGGCGGGCCGCAGGCCGGGTTGATTGTCGGGCGCAAAGACTTGATCACAAAGATCAAAAAGAATCCGTTGAAGCGCGCCTTGCGGGTCGACAAGTTGACCCTGGCCGCACTGGAAGCGGTGCTTGGCCTGTATCGCGATCCGGATCGCCTCGCGGAACGGCTGCCGAGTTTGCGCCTGTTGACTCGTCCGCAAGCCGAGATCCTCGCCCAGGCTTGCCGTTTGCAACCGGCGATGGCTGGCGTCTTGGGTGAACCCTGGCAGGTCAGCGCCGTGCAGGCCTTGGGCATGATCGGCAGCGGCAGCCAACCGGTGGCGCGCCTGCCGAGTGCCGCGCTGTGCCTGCGTCCGCAAGTGTCCAAGCGTTTGCGCGGGCGTTGCCTGCTGAATCTGGAAGCGGCGCTGCGCGGGTTACCGATCCCGGTGCTCGGGCGTATTGACGACGATGCGCTGTGGCTCGATCTACGCCAACTCGACGATGAACCGGCGTGGCTGGCGCAGTTGCCGCAGTTGCAGGTCGAGTCGTGATTGTCGGCACCGCCGGGCACATCGACCACGGCAAGACTTCCTTGCTGCAAGCCCTGACCGGGCAAGCCGGCGACCGCCGCCCGCAGGAGCGCGAGCGCGGGATGACCATCGACCTCGGTTATCTCTACGCGGAGCTGGAACCCGGTGCCGGGCTGACCGGGTTCATCGATGTACCGGGCCACGAGAAATTCACTCACAACATGCTCGCCGGCGCGCAGGGCATCGATCTGGTGTTGCTGGTGGTGGCGGCGGACGACGGGGTGATGCCGCAAACCCGTGAGCATCTGGCGATTGTGCAGTTGCTGGGCATTCCCCGGGCACTGGTGGCGATCACCAAATGCGACCGGGTCGAACCGGGCAGGGTGGAAGAGGTTGAACGCCAGGTACTCGATCTGCTGGAAACCGGGCCGTTTGCCGAGGCACCGATGCTGACGGTGTCCAGCGTGACCGGGCAGGGTGTCGATGAACTGCGCCGGAACTTGCTGCAGGTTCAACGTGAAGTCCATGAGCGCAGTCGCGAAGGTGGTTTTCGCCTGGCCATTGATCGTGCCTTCAGCGTGGCGGGCGCCGGGATCGTGGTGACTGGCACCGCGTTGTCGGGCGCCGTTTGCGTCGGCGATAAGCTCGCCCTCGGGCCGTCCGGTAAAGCGGTGCGGGTGCGCGGGTTGCACGCGCAGAGTCAAACCGCCGAACAGGCCTTTGCCGGGCAACGGGTGGCGCTGAATATCAGTGGTGACCGGTTGACCCTGGAGCAGATTCATCGCGGCCAATGGCTGCTGGCCGAATGGCTGCACGCACCGACGCAACGGGTCGACATTGAGTTTCAACTGCTGCCCGGCGAGCGCACGTTCGAACACTTTCATCCGGTGCACGTGCACCTCGGCACTCAGGACGTCATCGCTCGCGTGGCATTGCTCGAAGGCCCGCGTTTGCGTGCCGGCGAGCGCATGTTCGCGCAACTGCTGATCAACGCGCCGGTGCACGCGGTGAAGGGCGACCGCCTTATTCTGCGTGACCAGAGCGCGCAACGCACCCTCGGTGGCGGTCAGGTGCTCGATCCGTTCGCCCCGGCCCGGCAGCGCCGCAGCCCGGAACGGCTGGGGGCAGTTGCAAGCGCTGGCCGACAGCGTCAGTCTTGAGCAGGCGCTGCCACTGCTGCTCGACCACAGCGCGGGCGGCCTCGATCCGCAACGGCTGGAGCGCCAGTTCAATCGCCCGCGTGATGACTGGACGCTACCGGCCAATGTGCGCCTGATCGATACCCGCCAAGGCCCGGTGCTGTTCAACGTGCAGCGCTGGGGGCAGTTGAAGTTCATTCTGTTGGAACAGTTGGCCAGACTGCATGAGCTGGAACCGGACCAGATGGGACCGGATCGCGATCGCCTGCGACGCTTCAGTGGTCTGGCGCTGGAGCGCTCGACCTTTGCCAGTCTGCTGGAAGAGCTGCGCAGCGCCGGATCGATCAACGCCAGCGGGCCATGGCTGCATCTGCCGGATCATCAGGTGCGCTTGAATGCCGAAGACGAAACCCTGTGGCAGCGCATGCAGCCGCTGTTCGAAGAAGCCGGCTACGATCCGCCGTGGGTGCGCGATGTTGCGAAAATGCTCGGTGAAGACGACGCTGCGGTGCGTCTGCTGCTGCGCAAACTGGCGCGCCTGGGGCTGATGCACCAAGTGGTGCGCGATCTGTTTCTGCCTGCTGGGCAACTGCGGCGCATGGCCAATGTCCTGTTGCAGCTGGAGCAGGAAAATCCGCAGATCCAGGTGACAACTTTTCGTGATGCGCTAGGCTTGGGACGCAAACGCTGTATTCAGTACCTGGAATACTTCGACCGCGTCGGCCTGACCCGACGCATTGGCGAATCCCGCGTGATTCGCCACGATAATGCGCTGGCCAGTGCCGACGCACCCTGAGTTCAAAGGAAGGCAATCGCGCCCGGTGGCGCGGCCGGGCTTCAAACCCGGTTGGGGACGGCATCCGTTCCCGGGCAGGTTCGACTCCGGCTGCCTTCCGCCAATTACCGCAGCATTCACGACGCACTGAATCCCCTGTGGGAGCGAGCTTTGCTCGCGAATGCGGTACGTCATTCAACATCTGTGTCGACTGATCGGGCGCTTTCGCGAGCAAGCTCGCTCCCACAGGGGATTGGGGTTTTCAGACTGGCGTATACAGCAGGGTTTCGTTGTCGGTGGCTTCGTGTAGTTTTTCCAGTCGATGGATTCGTAGGGCGACGTCAGCTCTGAGTCTGGGTTTAACCACCCGCCATCAAAGCCCCAACGGATACTGAATCACCACATAAATCCGGTCGATATCATCGCCGGCCTGTGCCTCATTCGCTCGGTGCGAGACATGCGACAGCTGCACCGACAAATCCTTCGCCGCTCCCGATTGCACGATGTATTTCAGGTCGACATCCCGTTCCCAATGCTTGCCGCCAGCGCCTTGCTGCGGCTGATAGTCGCCGGTGTCGGCATCGAACGGGTTGTACGCGCCGCCCTTGGGCGCGTGGGTGCCGTCGATGTGGCTGCCGCGAACATAACGGGTCATGAAGGTCAGGCCGGGGATGCCGAAGGCGCCGAGGTCAAGGTCGTAGCGTGCTTGCCAGGAACGTTCGCCGGCACCGTTGAAGTCGGCGTATTTGATTGAGTTGGCGAGGTAGATAGAGTCACCGCCAACGGAATCGAACGGCGTGTTGCCGTTGATGCGCTGCCAGCCGAGCATCAATCCATGCGGGCCAAAGTTGTACTTGCCGGACAGACTGAACGCCGTGTTATCGATGGCGCCGGCCAGCGAGCGGCCGGTATCGCGGGTGTGGTAGAGGTTCGCGTCGAGCAGCAGGCCGGACTGTTTGACGTGCAGATTGGCGTAGTACTGATGCCAGGTGTCCGTCAGTTCCGAAGCGTACAGCGAACCGCCGATGGGACTGTCGCCGAACAGATCCGCGCCGAGAAAACTGATTCCGCCGGCCTCGGTGGTGGCGCCGTAGCCGGAAAAGTCGCCGTGGCTTGAAGAACTGTCCTGATTCTTGAACGCGGTGAAGTGGCCAGCCGTGAGGTTTACGTTGTCGACTTCACGGCTGTTCAACAGTAAGCCTGTGGCGTATTCCGGTTGCAGGCGTTTGTCCGAGGTGTCGAACACCGGGGTTTCCACGGTCATCTCGCCGAACGCGAAGGTCGTTCGCGAAACCTTGAGTTTGAACGCGCCGCCAGCGCTGGAGTAGTTCGGTTCACTGCGACCGCTGCTGTCGACCGGCAACAGCCCAGTGCCGGAATGACCTTTGCCGCCGTCGAGTTTCAGGCCGAGAAAGGCGTGGGCATCGATGCCAAAACCGATGCTGCCCGGTGTGTAGCCAGAGGTGAACGTGCCAATAAAACCCTGGGCCCATTCCTGCTTATAGTTTTTGCCGGAGGGCGAGGGCGAGGGCGAGCGGTAGTCGTTGCTCAGGAAGAAGTTGCGGCTGAGCACGTCGGTTTTGGCGTCGTTGAAGAAGTCGCTGGCGAAAACAGTGTCGGTCGCTGCGCAAAGCAGGGCCAACAGTGCAAAGCGTGGTGTCGAGGGAGCCATCGAGAGAGACCGACAATCAGGGAAAGTCTCCGATGATGGGCACGATCAACCGGGCCGGATTGAGCCGATGTGCTGAGTTCAACCGAGTGCCCTTGTGGGAGCTAGCCTGCTAGCGAAGGCGGCCTGCCAGTCGACATTGATGTTGAATGGCACTCCGCTTTCGCCAGCAGGCTAGCTCCCACAGGGGGTATGGGTTACAGGCGGCCGTATTCGCGAGCCGTGCGATCCACGGCGATGCGCGTTTTGTCGACCAGCTCATCCAGCTCCGCCCGCGTGGCAATCAATGCGGGGGCCATGATCATTCGGCCCAGCGTCGAACGAATGATCAGGCCTTCTTCAAAACCAATGGTGCGGCAGCGCCAGGCGATGTCGTTCTCGTTGGCAAAGCGCTTGCGGGTGGCTTTGTCTTCGGCGAACTGCAATGCCGCCACCAGCCCGACGCCCTGAATCTCGCCCACCAGCGGATGGTTGCCGAACACTTCGCGCAGGCAGCTTTGGAGGTACGGGCCGGTGTCGTTTTTTTACCTGCGTGACCACGCCTTCATCGCGCAGGGCCTTGAGGTTGGCGATCGCCACCGCCGCCGCCACCGGGTGACCGGAGTAGGTCAGACCATGGGCGAACACGCCGCCTTTTTCCACCAGCGCTTCGGCCATGCGTCGCGACAGGATCAGGCCGCCCATGGGGATGTAGCCGGAGGTCAGGCCTTTGGCGATCGACAGCGTGTCCGGTTCAAAACCGAAGGCCTGGTGCGCAAACCATTCGCCGGTGCGGCCAAACCCGCCAATCACTTCGTCGGCGCACAGCAACACGTCGTACTTACGACAAATGCGCTGGATTTCCGGCCAGTAGGTGGTGGGCGGGATGATCATGCCGCCAGCACCCTGGAACGGTTCGGCGACGAACGCGGCGACCTTGTCGGCGCCCAGTTCAAGAATCTTGTCTTCCAGTTGCCGTGCGGCGCGCAGGCCGAAGTCTTCCGGGCTGAGGTCGCCTTCATGGGCGAACCAGTACGGCTCATCGATGTGCGCGACGTCAGGGATGCTGCCGCCCATTTCGTGCATGAATTTCATGCCGCCCAGCGCCGTCGCGGCCAGCGTCGAGCCGTGGTAGCCGTTCCAGCGGCCAATCATGATTTTCTTCTCGGGCTGGCCCATCACCTGCCAGAACTTGCGTACGGTGCGGATCAGCACTTCGTTGGCTTCGGAGCCGGAGTTGGTGTAGATCGCGTGGCTGTAGTGCTTGGGCAGCAGGCTGAACAGCAGTTCGGAAAGCTCGATCACCTGCGGGTGAGTGGTGTGGAAGAACATGTTGTAGTAGGGCAGTTGTTGCAGCTGCGCGGTGGCCGCGGCGGCCAGATCCTTGCGCCCGTAACCGAGGTTGGTGCACCACAGCCCGGACATGCCGTCCAGATAGCGCTTGCCGTCGTTGTCCCCACAGCGCCAGGCGATCCCCSGCTGACCATCACCCGCGGGCCTTCCTCGTTGAGCGCCTTCTGGTCGACGAAGGCGTGAATGTGGTGGGCGGCGTCGGCGGCCTGGTAATCGCGGGTGCTGCGGGTCGGATCGAATACGGCGGACATGGCGGTTCTCCAGAGAAACGGGGCAAGTGAGTGCGCGTTCATTCCAGCGGTGCACGGCTAATATTTGTCACTTAAAAATATTTTTGTAAAAGAAAAATATTTGTCGGTGAAAAAATAAATCCGTAGGCTGACGGCCATCAGCAAGACAGGACACCAGCACCATGAGCGGGCTCAGAGAACGGCAAAAGGAACAGCGCAGGGAAATCATCGCGCAGGCAGCGCTGGAGTTGTTCATCAGCAACGGCTTCGGCGCGACCACGCTGGAGCAAATCGCCAATCAGGCCGGTGTTTCCGCGCCAACGGTGGTCAATTATTTCGGCGGCAAACAGGAAATTTTGCTGGCCTTGCTCAAACAGCCGGACGAGCAGGCGATGCGTGATGCGCGGGCCAATCTGGACGACGACAGTGATCCGCTGGAGGCGCTGTGCGAGTTCGAAGGCTTGATGACCGACTACCAACTGCAAGCGATGCCGGCCTCGCTGTGGCGTGAATTGGCGCCGTTTCTGCTGACCGGCGAGCTGGCTCAGGCGATGAGTCCGTGGAATGCGGCGGTGATCGAAGAAACCAAAGCGCTGCTCGGGCATTTCCAGACACAGGGCAAGCTGCGTGCGTCGGTCGATCTGGACGTGGCGGCGACGCTGTTCAACCAGTACGCGAACATGGCGTTCATCCGTTTGGCGACCCAGGAAGTACCGGACCGGCCGGCGCATGCCTTGCACATGCGCGGGGTGTTGACGCTGTTGTGTCACGGCATGCTGGAGGGTTGAGCGGAAGTTACAGATCCGGACCGTCGCGCCGGGCGGTATGGGTACCTGTCAACTCTGACAGTTATGCGGCCAGTCAAAGAGCCCTAGGCTTGGGGAGCCCTTTGTTCGGGGACGATCCACTGGCTGGATAACCAAGGAGTGCCGACATGACACCTACATTGCTGCGTCACACGACGGGACGGGTCGAGGCAACGATCAACGAAGAACCGTCTTTGAGTTTCCTTGCAGAAACAGACCTCAAGGTCACTATCGTTGAGGCCAAGTACAAAGTTGCGGCCAGAATGCCGCTGGAAAACAACCGTGAGCGGTACATTGATCTCTCTTTTCCCTCTGACCTTGCAGGCGATGGTCGGGAATACTCTTTTCCACTGACCCCATCCTCTGAGGCACAGGGTCGCTACTCACGCTTCCCGGAAAACGAATCCCTGGCGTCGAATGAAGGTTCGCTGCAGGTGCATTTCGACACGACGCAAAGCCGCTTGTGGGGCACGTTCGATTACCGTGTCGGCTCTGGCGACTTGAGATTCGAAATAAGCAAAGGCAGTTTCGATCTCTTTGGCTTCGACACTGCAGAACCGGGAGGCACCGGTACATTCACGGGAACGGTCGACAAACAGACCTTCGACGCGAGTGAAGTGGGCATACGACGTGTAGACGACATCGGACTGCCCGAGCCCTACCTTGAGGTCATTGGCCGTACCCGACCCGCCGTTGGCCACGAGCATATCGCCATCCAGATCGACACTGACGTGAATGGGCTGCGACACACACTCGGACGCGACGATAGCCAAGTGCGGGCGCTTTACTTTCACTCGCTATCAGGATTTTTTTCTCGCCACCAGCGGTGAAGTGAACTTTGACGCCTTGCCCACGCCAACTCAGGCAAAAGGCACGATAGTAAAAGGCATCTTCCAACAAAACACGGAACAACTCCGCGAGATCGACTGCACATTCGATATCACCGAAAACCCGACCGGTAATGGGTGAGGCAATGGGGGGAGGCTGCCAGAGGGCGAACGATGGCAATCAAGAATTATCGTCATCACCCTCATCCTGCAAGCCGATCTGACAACCGTTCAGCGCTCAACTACGCTGCCTTACGTATTCCTCTGACACCCGGGCGTAAGGAAACACGTGCATGCGAAGCAGGCTGCTGGCGGTAGCGATGATGGTGTGTGCCTTGCTCGGGTCCGCAGGTGGCTGGGCGCTTGAGGAGACGGCAAAGCCTGCGAATGAAGCGGTGGAGCTGAAGGTCGCCAACCGCAGCATCATGCTGTTTCGCGCGACGCTGCTGGGCGAATCGCCGGCGACCCGCGTCAAGCGAGCGAAGACGGTCATCACCGAGGCGCTGGACGAGTCGGAGAATCTGACGGTATCGATCGACCCGATCCAGAACAGCTACATGGTTTTACTGGGCGACAAGCGCGCGTTCATCGTCGCGCCCAAGGACGTTGATGGTCTCGAGTACGCCTCGGTGCAGCAGGCTGCCGAAGGCGCTGCCGAGAAACTGCGCCAAGTGGTCACTGAAACCGGGGAGGCGCGCAGCCTGCACCTGATCATCAGGTCTCTGGCGCTGGCGGCGGCGTCCACTTTGATCTATGTCGGCTTGCTCTGGTGCCTGGCCTACCTGCGTCGCAAGTTGCTGAGCAAATTGCCCGAGCTGATGGAGCGCCATACCCAGGTGCTGAAAATCGGGCGGGTGCAGTTGATAGACGCCAATTTCCTTTATCCGTTGGTCAGTCGCCTGCTGTTGGTGCTGCGTTGGCTGGTGATTGCTCTACTGACCTACGAATGGCTCGGGTTCGTCCTGTCGCGATTTCCCTATACCCGGCCATGGGGTGAAAGCCTCAACAACTATCTGTTCGAGTTGGCCGGCTATCTGCTGGATGGAATTGTCGGGGCTATTCCCGGACTCGGCGTGGCGTTGGCCATTTTCTTTATCGCCCGTGGGGTGACGGCGTTTGCCCGGCGCATTTTGCGGCGCATGGCGACCCCGGGCACCTTCAGTTGGCTGAACCATGAGACCTTGCAACCGACCCAACGCCTGACCTCGCTGGCCATCTGGCTGTTTGCCCTGGCGATGGCGTATCCGTATCTGCCGGGCGCCGGCACCGATGCGTTCAAGGGCTTGTCGGTGCTGATCGGCCTGATGATTTCCCTCGGTGCTACCAGTGTGGTGGGGCAGGCGGCAGCCGGATTGATCCTGACCTACACGCGCACTTTGCGCCCCGGCGAGTTCGTCAGGATCGGCGAATATGAAGGCACCGTCACCGAGCTGGGCATGTTCACTACACGCATCCGCACCGGGTTGGGTGAAGTGCTGACGCTGCCCAATTCGATGATCACCGGCACCGTCACCAAAAACTACTCGCGCACCGTGAAGGGTCCCGGTTACGTGGTCGATACCGTGGTCACCATCGGTTACGACACCCCGTGGCGGCAGGTCGAGGCGATGTTGCTGGAGGCGGCCCGCCGCACGCCGGGTGTTCTGGAAGACCCGCCGGCTCAGGTGTTCCAGACTGCCTTGTCGGATTTCTATCCCGAATATCGCTTGGTGGCGCAGGCCATTCCGAGCCAGCCGCGCCCGCGTGCGGTGTTGCTGAGCATGCTTCACGCCAATATTCAGGATGTGTTCAACGAGTATGGCGTGCAGATCATGTCGCCGCATTATCTGGATGACCCGCAGCAAGAGAAGCGAGTGCCGAAGGACAAGTGGTTCACGGCCCCCGCACAAAAGCCGGAGGGTGAGGATTTGCCTTAGTCAGTGCCGCTCTTGCGAAACGTCAGCGACGGATCGCGGCATACGACTTGCCCAGATCACTGGCCCAGCCGTCCAGCACGCCTTTGACGTCATAGGCAGTCAGCACCTGTTTGTCGTTTTCCAGCGGCACGCCGGTGCCCTTGCGCACGACTTCGGCGACCACTTCGCCGGTGGAGCCGTCCTCGAACGAGACTTCGGTGGTGATTTCGCTGTCCTGATCGCGGATGCCGGTGGCGGTGCTCACGCCGGCGGCAACCAGGGTCACCGGCAGCCATTCATACAAGCGCAAGCCCTGGGTGCTGGCGGCGACGCGGGTAATCGCGGGTCTGACGATCAGGGTATTCGGCCCGGGTTGCGATACCAGGTGCATGACCTTGCCCAGTTCCAGCCTGAGCGCGGCGTCGTAGTAGTCGGTGACGCCGGACAGCGTGCTCAGCGGAACTCGCTCGGTCGGCGCGACGCTGGGGGTAGAACTGACTGGGCGCCAGATAGGCCTGGGTGTAACGCCCTCGGGCCAGCGCCGGGCTGACCCAGCCCAGCACAGTCTGCCCGGATGGCGATGTGTGCTCGCTCAGCACGCTGTAATCGTGCAGAAATCCCGTGTACTTCTGCGGTTCAACGGTTTTGCTGCTGCAGGCCGACAGGCTCAGAGACGCTGTGCACATCAGTGTCATCAAGCAATGGCTTTTAATCATGCGAATCCTTGTTTTGCGCTTTTGACCCGCGTCGTTCAAGCGCGGGCAGTGATTGGGGAGGAGAGCGGCGGGGTGTTGTCCGAGCATTCGATGTGCAGCTGGCCGTGGCTCATGATCCACTGGATGAGGTCGGCGGTCGGAATCGAGTGGACGTACTCGACCCATTGCGAATCGCCGGGGCCGTACTGCTCGAAATAGCGGCGCAGGACGATACGGCTTTGGTCATCTGACAGGCCCAGGCAGAACTCCTGAAACAGCAACGGCGTATCTTGATCAGGCGCACTGGTGCGCTGGCTGAGAATCAACGGATAGCGGGCGTCGTGGCCCTCGGCGGTGTACCTGTCGTGCAATGCGCTCATTGAATGCCCCCCGGTTGTCGATGGCGAGCAGAGTGCCCGAAGGGTTTTGCCGCAGCATGTCCGCTTGATGTCCGCGACGAAGGAATGTTGCTCGATTGAAATATATGACCTGGCGGCCAGAATGGTTTTAGATGCGTTCTTTTTTGGCCTGAGGATCCTGTGCCCGTGAGCAGACTGCTGATCGTCGACGATGACGTGGAAATTCTCGCCCTGCTGAAGAAGTTCTTCGTCCAGCACGCCTACGAGGTCGATGTCGCCGCTGATGGCGCAGCGATGTGGGCGGCGATTGCCCAGCAGCGCCCGGACACGATCATTCTCGATCTGATGCTGCCCGGTGAAGGCGGCCTGAGCCTGTGCCAGAAAGTGCGGGCGCAGATGGGCATTCCGATCATCATGCTGACCGCCATGGGCGAGTTGAGCGACCGGATTGTCGGCCTCGAACTGGGCGCCGACGACTACGTGACCAAACCGTTCGCCCCGCGTGAATTGCTGGCGCGCCTGCGCGCGGTGCAGCGTCGCGCCGGTGAGCAGGTCAGTCCTGTCAGCGAACCTTCGCGACCGGTGATTGCTTTTGCCGGTTGGCATCTGGATATCACTTGTCGCGAGCTGCGCTCCCCGGAAAACGTGATGATTCCGCTGTCCGGTGGCGAGTTCGATCTGCTGGTGGTGTTTCTCGATCACCCGCAACGCATTCTCACCCGCGAGCAACTGATCGACCTGTCTCGCGGTCAGGGCCACGACGCCTTTGATCGCAGCATCGACGTGCAGGTCAGCCGCTTGCGCCGCAAGATCGAGCCGGACAGCAAGCGTCCGGACCTGATCCGCACCGTGCGCAACGGCGGTTACCTGTTCACCGCCAAGGTCACGCGCGCATGATCCGTCGCTTCCTGCGCCGTGATCCGTTGAGTCGGCGGATTGCCCTGACCATCGTCGCGGCCATGCTGGCTTCGCTGGCGCTCAATTTTCTGTTCGTGGAGGTGGCCGGGACCTGGGCGCGGCCACCGATTGAGCGCACCGGGTTGCTGGAGCAGATTGCGGCGACCGTCAAGGTGATCGAGCTGCACCTGCGCCTTTACGCCCGAAACTCGCGCACGCGGCAACCGGCCCGACGCAGGAGGTGACCTGGAGTGCGCAACGTGACGCGCTCGGATTGCCTGCGGGAGGAACGCAGCTGATCGCCAACAAGACGTCGGGGTTGCATCAGTTGCTGGGTGATGAGCGAGACATTCGGGTGTTCAATCCCGCCGACTGGCCGAGCGGCAGTCCGCTGGCGCGCTACGCGGCGCTGGTTCAACTGCCGGATGCCAGCTGGTTGTTGTTCTCTTCGCCCGAGCGCTCCTGGGGCCTGGACATCGGCACACGCATCGCGATCATCATCGCTCTGGGCTTGATTGCCACCGTACTGGTGGCCTGGCTGGCCACGCAGCAACTGGCCAAACCGCTGCAACGTTTTGCCAGCGCCGCCCGCCGTTTTGGCGGTGATCTGCGCGCGCCGCCGATCAAGGTCGAAGGCCCGGACGAGATCCGCCAGGCCATCATCGCTTTCAACACCATGCAGGCGCAGATCCAGCACTACATCAGTGAGCGTACGCACATGCTCGCGTCGATCTCCCACGACTTGCGTGCACCGCTGACCCGCATGCGCCTGCGCAGCGAGTTTATGGAGGACTTTGATCATCAGGGCAAACTGATCCGCGACATTGAAGAAATGCAGTCGATGATCAACGCTGCGCTGGCGTTCTTTCGGGAAGACACTCAGCCGGAACAAAGCACCGCATTCGACCTGTCGGAGTTGCTGCAGACCATCATCGACGACTACCGCGACCAGAACATCGCCATCGATTTCCATGGCCCGGCGCATCTGGTCTACGAAGGTCGCCCGCTGGGAATCAAGCGTGTGATCGTCAATCTGCTGGAAAACGCCGAAAAGTATGCGCAGCAGCCGGCCATTACCTTGAGCAGCGATGGCTACAGCGTCTGCATTGACGTCAGCGACGAGGGGCCGGGGATTCCCGAAGCGTCGTTGCAGCGGGTGTTCGACCCGTTCTTCCGCCTGGAAACCTCGCGCAACCGGGAAACCGGTGGCGTCGGGCTCGGGCTGTCGGGCGGCGCGGGCGATCGTGCGCGAGCAGGGCGGTGAACTGACGTTGAGCAATCGCAGCAGCGGCGGCTTGCAGGCTCGGGTTGAGCTGCCTTTGTAATACTTTGAAACATTTTCTCGTGACGGGCGGTCAACAGGACACATTCTCTGCAAGAAGCGTCCATGAAAACCCCACGGCCCTCCGCACGCCTCGAACCGCTCTCACAACTTCGCAATCTGAAAATGGCCCGTTCCGCGCACGCTTATGTGCGCGGCAGTACGGTGCAGTTTTATGAGTGGCTGCACAGCCAGCCCGGGCGCCGCCTGCCGAAAGGGCCGGCGGTGTGGATCTGCGGCGATTGTCATGCCGGCAATCTGGGACCGACCGGCGATCTGAAAGGGCGCATCGATATCCACATCCGCGACCTCGACCAGACGGTTATTGGCGATCCCGCGCATGACCTGGTGCGACTCGCACTGTCGCTGGCGACTGCCGCCCGGGGTTCCGATCTGCCCGGTGTGGCCACGGCGCGCATGCTCGAGGAGATGATGCGCGGCTACGAGCAGGCGTTTGAAGACGACGTCGACAAAGAGCCGCCACGCCCCGCGCAAGTCAAGGCCGGGATGCGCAGCGCAGTGCAACGCACGTGGAAGCATCTGGCCCAGGAACGCATCGAAAACACCAAACCGACGATTCCGCTGGGCAAGCACTTCTGGTCGCTGTCACGGGAAGAGCGCAGTGCGCTGAAGACCCTTTGCGCCACGCCAGATCTGCACACGCTGGTGACCTCATTGAAGGGGCGCAACAAGGACGACCGGGTGAAAATGCTCGATTCGGCCTATTGGGTCAAAGGCTGCAGTTCGCTGGGGCTCAAGCGTTATGCGGTGCTACTCGGTGTGGGCGAGGGTGATGACGAGGAATATTGCTTGCTCGACATCAAGGAGGCCGTTGCCGCCGCAGCCCCCGCGCGTCGCCCGCACCGCGATGCCCCGCGACAACGGCAAACGTGTGGTTGAAGGCGCGCGTTTTCTCTCGCCGGGCCTGGGTAACCGGATGATCGCCACCCGGCTGCTCGACCATGGCTTCTTCATCCGCGAACTGCTGCCACAAGACATGAAACTGGAGCTCGATCAGTTGAGTCAGACCGACGCGAAGCTCGCCGCCGGCTATCTGGCCCGTGTCGTGGGGCTGGCCCACGCCCGGCAGATGGACATGAGTACCCGCGCCTCATGGATGCGTGAACTGCAGGCGTGTCGCTCGAAGACCCTGGATGCACCGTCGTGGCTGTGGTCCAGTGTCGTGCAATTGGTGGGTCGTCATGAGAAAGGCTATCTCGAACATTGTCGGCGTTATGCGCTGGAGCATTGATCTGTGTGAGTGAGACAGTTGTCGGTTGCCGATATGAAATTTGTTCTGTAGATTTTCATGAAATTATAAGAAATAAATTTCATGAGGCGCCGAATGTTTCAGCAAGCCCAGCAGCATGTCGCCAGTTATTACGCCCACAGTTGCGCCCATGTTCTCAGCACGCGGCCGGCGCTGGAAGGCGCGCACGAAGCGGAAGTGGTGATCATCGGCGCCGGATTCAGCGGGCTGCACACCGCGCTGCGTCTGGCTTTGGCCGGCAAGCGCGTCACTGTGCTCGAAGCCAGTCGCGTGGCCTGGGCCGCGTCGGGACGCAATGGCGGGCAGGCGATTCTGGGCTGGTCGTGCGACATGCCGCCGCTGGAAGCTGCGCTCGGCTATGAGCGCGCCCGTCGCCTATGGGACGGCATGCGCTGGGCCGCGCAGGAACTGCGTGAATTGCCCGTGCGACACGGTTTTGATTGCGACTATCGCCCCGGCCATTTGTGGACCTCGGTGATGCCGCGGCGAGTCAGCCTGCTGACTGAGTGGCAACACGAAGCCAGTCACAAATGGGGCCATGACGGCCTGCAATTCATTCCCCGTGAAGACCTGCCGCAATGGGTCGCCAGCGAACGCTACCAGGCCGGCCTGTACGACGCCGAAGGCGCGCACCTCAATCCGCTGAAACTGGCCCTTGGCCTGGCCGCCGCCATCGAGCGCGCCGGCGGGCGTATTCATGAGCAAAGCAAAGCGCTGAGTTATCAGCAGGAGGGCAATGGCTTCCGGGTCAATACCGAGCGCGGTTCGGTGAAGGCCGATGTGCTGGTGCTGGCCTGCAATGCCTATCTCGATGAACTCGATCCGCAGCTCTCCAGCTGCATCCTGCCGGTCGGCACCTACCAGGTCGCCACCGCGCCACTGACCCCCGAGCAAGCCACGGCGTTGCTGCCGAGCAACGTCTGCGTGACCGACAACCAGTTCGTCCTTGATTACTTCCGCCGCACGCCGGACAACCGCTTGTTGTTCGGCGGCGGCTGCACCTATCTGGGTGGCATGCCCAAGGACATTGCGGCGGCGACCCGGCCGTTTCTCGAACGGGTGTTCCCGCAACTCAAGGGCGTTGAACTGCAATTCGCCTGGGGCGGGCACATCGACCTGACCATGAACCGTACGCCGGATGTCGGCGGCGAGGGCAACCGTTATTGGCTTCAGGGTTATTCGGGGCACGGCGTGCTGCCGACACTGGCCGCCGCCCGTGCGGTGTCCGATGCAATTCTCGGCGAGACGGATGAACTGGCGTTGTACCAGGGCCTGAGCAATGGCCGTTTCCCCGGCGGCAAGCACTTCGCCGCACCGCTGGAAGCCATCGGCAAGGCCTGGTATCGCCTGCGCGACAGTATTTGATGGGATTTTGGCCATGAACAAGCAAGAAGAAATCGCGGCGCTGGCGATCCTGATCCACGACCTGCGCAAGCACAAGAAATGCACCCTCAAGGAACTGGCGGACAAAATCGGCCGTTCGGTGGGGTTTCTCTCGCAAGTCGAACGTGGGCTGTCGCGCCCGACCGTGGCCGACCTCACCGCGATCAGCGAAACCCTCGGCGTGCCGACCACCTATTTCTACAGCCTGCCCAAACCCAGACAAGTGCCGTGGGTTACCCGCCCGGACGAGCGCCGCACGCTGTATTACGCCAGCGGCATTACCGACATTCTGGTGTCGCCGCAGATGCGTGCCTCGTTCTCGATGCTCGAAAGTCATCTGGAACCAGGCGCGAGCAGCGGTGACCGGCACATGAGCGACAGCTCGGAGCAGGGCGGTTACGTCCTCGAAGGCGAGCTGACCTTGTGGCTGGGCAACGACGACGAGCCGGTGACCTTGAGCGCCGGCGACAGCTTTCAATTCGACAGTCACACCCATTGCCGCTACGGCAACCTCACCGCGCAGCTCACCCGCGTGCTCTGGGTCTACACCTGATAACAACAAAGGATGAATACGATGGACGCTGTCTGCTCTGACCTGCTCGCCGAAGTGCGCGCGTTTCGCCAACGCTACCCCGAGGTACGCTATGTCGACCTGATTTCCCTGGACATTCCGGGGCATTTTTACGGCAAGCGCTATCCGGTGGACATGCTCGAAAAAGTCGCAGCGGGAAGCGCCTTGAAACTGCCGCAGAACTGCGTGTTGCTGGGCGTGCAGGGCGGTCTGTTCAAGATCGGCGATTACTGCTTCAACGACGGCGACCCGGACGCTGTGCGCCGCTTGGTGCCCGGCACCCTCAAGCCCGTGACCTGGGAAAATCAGCCGCTGGGGCAGATGCTGATCACCTCCGACGGTACCGCCAAACCCATCGAGTTCGAACCCCGCGAAGTGCTGGCAAAAGTACTGGATCGATTGGCGAGCAAAGGCATTCACCCGGTGGTCGCGTTTGAGCTTGAGTTCTATCTGTTCGACAAAAAACTTCGCGACGGCATCCCGCAATTCCCTCGCGACGAGCTGACCGACGACGCTGATGATCAGCCGAACATGCACATCGAGCGTCTGTCGCGTTTCGCCCCGGTGCTCGACGACATGGTTGAAGCGACGCGGGCGCAGGGCATCGACGCCACGGTGATTACCGCAGAGCTGGGGCCGGGCCAGTTCGAGATCAATTTCGGCCATCTGGACGATGGTTTGCGCGCCGCCGACTGGGCGGCGCTGTTCTGTCGCAGCACCCGCGGCGTTGCGCTCAAGCACGGCTATCGCGCCAGTTTCATGGCCAAGCCGTACGTGCAGCATCCGGGCAGCGGCATGCATGTGCATGTCAGCCTGTATGACGCCGCCGGCAACAATCTGCTGGCCGCCAATCACCAACAGCCGCTGCGCCATGCGGTGGCGGGGTGCCTGGATCTGCTGCCGCACAGCATGCCGATCTTCGCGCCGAACCAGAACGCCATGCGCCGTTTGAGCGGCACGGTGAACACTGCGACCAAGGCGAGCTGGGGTTACGAGGATCGTGACGCCTGCCTGCGCATCCCCCGAGTCGGATACGAAAAACCTGCGCATCGAATACCGACTGGCCGGCGCCGACGCCAACCCGTATCTGGTGCTGGCGGCAATTCTGGTGGGCGTGGAACATGGTCTGGAATCAGGCAAGGAACCGATCCCGCCCCTCAACGACGATCGCAACAGCGGCATCGCTTTCCCCACGGAAATCCTCGATGCCGTGCGCGCGTTGCAGCATCAGCCGCAACTGCGGGCGGGACTGGGCGCCGAGTTTGTCGACGTGTATTGCGAGAACAAACGTCAGGATCACCTGGCATTCATGCAGGAGATCAGCGCGCGGGAGTATCGCTGGTATTTGTGATCACTGGTTCAGCGCCACACTTGAGTCAGGTCCAGCGGCCGCCATGAACGGATGGAATTCAGTACCGGTGAATTCCATCGCTCATCGAACTGATGATGGAGCCACCAGGTATTTTGAACACCGGGCGTGACCATGGCGAAAGAACGGCTTGAATGACGTCTGGAGAAAATCCAACGCCATCCCATGCGGTGTTTGCGCTGAGTTGGAAATAGTTGACGTTGGCTGGCAGCTATCAGCCAAAAGCGGTCAGTGACAATATTCGCAAAGGCTACCGCTCAGCTTCCCGAAGACCGATCTCGACTATTCGTTAGGTACAGCACCATCGCTGCACGAGCCGCATCTTTGATTACCTTCAGCCTCAACCAAGGTGATATTCCCGCCTTTATCAGCCAGGTGATACGCCAGCGAAGCGCCCACGATGCCGGCACTAATGACAACGACTCGTTTGTCCAGAGCATTTCCCATATCAACCTTCATTCTGTCGACCTGAAGGCGGTGTCAGTGTCTGCCTCTGGTCGGTTTCTGCTTGTCGTAACGGGCAGCCGTTGTCGTCCAGAAAGCAGATGTAGATTTGTCTGAAGTGGCGAAATAGCTGCCAAAATCATCGTGTTAAAGCGCCGCCTGAAATGGCAGCAAGATAAGCGCGTAAGTGTTGTTGGCACTTGAGGGTACCGAAAATTCGTTCAGCGACTACGGCAAGCGTCATCAACGACTATAGTCATTGGTGAGCCAGAGCGAATCTGACCATTCCCCTGCCAACCTGGCCTAATCCAATTCCGCGATTACACGGCGGATCTTCTTGTGTTCCTTGATGCGGAACGTGAACGTTTCGCTGCCGAAATCACTCAGGCTCAGGCTGAGATCGAGGCAGCGTTGTCTTTTTTTGAACCCCTTGATGGTGGATGGAGTTATCCCGCCGGGCACGTCGCATCCCACTGAGCACGTCCCAACCACCCATCTATCAAGGTTCAAGCAATGAATACTTTAGAGTTCGATGATGCACAAAAAACCAATGGCGACCTGGTTCAGGGTCCGCTGCCGGCCGGCACTGTCGCGCCCGACTTCACTCTTCACGCGACCCCTGATCAACAGTTGTCGCTGCGTGAGCTAAAGGGAAATCCCGTGATATTGGCGTTTTATCCCGCTGACTGGACTTCGGTGTGTGGTGACCAACTGACCTTGTACAACCAGTTGCTACCCACATTCAGAGAATACGGTGCGGCGCTACTGGGTATCTCGGTTGACAGCGCCTGGTGTCATCAGGCCTTTGCCAAAGATCGGAATTTTCACTTCAGCCTGCTGGCCGATTTCGAGCCCAAAGGGGCTGTTGCACCACAGTATGGAGCGTACGAGTCCCAGCTCGGGTTTTGTAAGCGTGCGCTGTTCGTGATTGACAAGGACGGGGTGGTCGCCTGGAGCTACGTCTCACCAATGGCAATCAACCCTGGGGCGGACGGCATTCTGGATGCGCTGGATGCTCTGGTGAATTCGCCACAAGGCACGCCAATCAAAAATTAACAGGTGATTACATGGCCACTCTCAAAGTCCCAGTAAGTGCCAACGACCATCGTCAGGGAAGTGCGCATGCCAAGGTCACCTTGGTGGAATTTGGCGACTATGAATGTCCC
Organism: Pseudomonas sp. MD195_PC81_125; assembly: GCF_014060985.1. Lineage (NCBI taxonomy): Bacteria > Pseudomonadati > Pseudomonadota > Gammaproteobacteria > Pseudomonadales > Pseudomonadaceae > Pseudomonas > Pseudomonas sp. MD195_PC81_125. The sequence continues at coordinate 20,157 of NZ_JABULD010000035.1, read as the reverse complement.
TATTGCGGTGAAGCGTATTGGATGGTCAAGAATCTGCAGCAGCATTTTCGCGATGATTTGCTGTTCGTGTTCCGTAACTTTCCTCTGACCACCGCTCACCCGCATGCGCTGGGTGCAGCGGTCACCGCGGAGTATGCCGGGAGTCGAGGGTTCTTCTGGGAGGCTCACGACGAATTGTATGAAAATCAGGATCGATTGGGTCTGCCGCTGTATCGCGCCATTGTTCTCAAACACGGCCTTTCCAGGGAGGAATTCGATCTTGCAATGCAAGAGGATACTTACATTCCCAAAATACAAGCCGATTTCAATGGCGGTGTACGCAGCGGCGTGAATGGCACCCCAGCGTTTTACATTGACGGGATTCGCTATGACGGAGTTCCAGAGTTCATCGGGATGAGTCAGATGATTGAGCTTTTGTTAGTGCGTGGACGAAATCGCTAGAGAGCCAAATCGGCTTGGCATCACCCACATCGGAGCCGAGGAAAAACCAACGTTAGCTTCCTTTTACATTAAAGAGGTGGACACGGAGCCGGCAACTAATGAAATCTTTGAAGTATTATGAAAAAAATCGACACGCAACATGGTTGGAGTTGTTTTTTGACCTGACTTTCGTTGTTACGATAGGCCAGGTTACGCACACTCTCGGACATGTTCATGAAGGCCACTTTGAACATAAGCAACTATGGACATTCTTACTGCTTTTTGTACCGTTGTGGTGGATCTGGTCCAGTCACACGATTTACTCCAACAGGTTTGATACAGACAGTAATCTTCACCGTTTGGCAACATTATTCATAATGCTCCTGCTCATTGTGCTATCGGCACGGATCGGGGAAGGCCTGGAAGTGAACTACCCGCTTATTATTGCCTGCTATTTTGGTATACGTGCGATCATCAGTGTCATGTATATTTCGTCCATTAGTAAACTCGATTCTCGCGGAGAACTTTCCTCAAAGCTCGGCTTCGCCCTATTAGTTAGCGCAGTTATTAGTCTTTCATCCGTTACTTTTGACCCGCCCTTGCGTTACCTTGTTGCTTATATTGGGATTGTTCTTGATATTCTGTTTCCTGTACTTTTCTGGACTAAATTAAAACCGTTGCCAGCACACACGGAACACTTGGTTGAGCGCATAGGCCTACTCACCCTAATCTTATTGGGGGAGTCAATTATTAGCCTTTCCGGAGGCTTATCTAACATTCAATGGGGTTATTATAGTGTGATGGCGGCCATCACCGGATTTATCATGATTTGCAGTATCTGGTGGATCTATTTTGATAGTTTTTACTTATTGAACAAACATCAAAGCAGCATGAGTGGGCACGCCTTGATCTACTCGCACCTTTTTCTTTTTATGGGGCTGGCACTCCTGGCAAATTTGATCAGGCATGCGATCCTGAATGACATTGCGATGCGCGATTTCCAGATTATGTCGATAACCGGCATGGTCTTGTTTTTCCTGGGGAAGCAATATGGCTATTTCATAGCTGTGAGTCGAATAAGGAAATACATACTGCAAAACACCTTGATCGTGTTTTCTTTAGGTGGGTTAGTTATATTTCTACCGCGTGTCGAGTACATATTGGTCGGCTTGACAGTCACCATGATCTGTTATGTTCTCCTGAATTTCAGATATCGTTGAGTCTTGATTATCAGGCCACAGCTCGGGAAAAGTGATCAAGCGGCTGGTCTGCGGTTTGCGCGCTGCCTACTACGTCATTCTCAGTGTCCGAGCGACATGCGACGCTACCCTTGGTCTCTTTGGGTTTGTAATCCTGGTGTCGTCGACCATAGTTAACAGCCGGATGCCCCTTTTAGCTATTGCGACCAGATAGCACCAGCCGCATCGTAACAACAGGAGCCACGTCATGGTCAAAGTAGCGTTGTTCGTTCGTCTGGAAGCAAAACCTGGGAAAGAGAAAGAGGTGGAGCGCTTTCTCTTGAGCGGCCTTCCTTTAGTGGAGGAGGAGCCAGCCACTACAGCCTGGTTTGGAATCCGCTTGGGGCCGTCTACCTTTGGCATCTTTGACGCATTCCCGGATGAAGCGGGCCGGCAGGCTCATCTTTCGGGCAAGGTCGCGGCGGCGCTTATGGCAAATGCTGCCGAGCTGTTTGCCGAACCTCCATCAATCGAGAAGGTTGACGTCCTTGCGGCCAAGCTGCCCGGTTAAGCAAATCCAACAGGAAGTTCCATTCAGTTCGGGGAGGCCCAGGATGTATTTTGTGAAAATCAGGATAGCCTGGGCCTGCTGCTGTTCCGGGCGGTGATCAATCAAAACACCTGTATTGAAGATAAAAGTCATGGCTAAAGTGCCGTGTCAAGGATTCATACCATGCTCGCGCGCTCGGTTAAGTGAAAGGATACGCGCGCAAATCGTGTCCATGGACGGCGTGGAAGCCGCACAGAATCTGCAAGGCAACGTGCTCATCACGGGTTTAGGCTGGGTAGGGTAGATTGTTTGCCGGGCACCGGTCGCTCATGGCGCGAAGATCTCCATCAGTGATATAGAACCGGAGGTCATCCGCGCCGTGACACCTTATGGTTTCGTCAAGTGAGCATTCGTCGGCGTAGCAGTGACCGATGTTCAATGAGCTGCCTGACGCGGCTGCACTCCGAACTGCGCAACGATGTGCGTACCCAATTCCTCGATAACCTCCGCCGCAGGGCGCTTGCCATATTTGAGATTGAGAATGACGTGGTCCACGCCGATTTCCTCAAGCGACTCCAGCAAAAACCGTAGATGGTAACGTCCAAGTTTGAACCCCAAATGGATACGTGTGGGTGACGTGGACGGATTCTCATCGAGATCGATGTACAGCGACTGAGTAAAGGGCTTGTACACAGAGCCACATTGCCTGGTGACCTCCAGCCGCCAATCTTCCACGACCAGCCGCTGCATATTCGGTATGCGTGGATAGTTGATCCATCCGTTGCTCTCACGCGCGATCCAATCCAGTGACTGGCGACTGTTGCCGGTCACCAGCATTGGAATGAATTGGGTGGTGGGTTTCGGAATCAGGTCTGCGCCGTGCATTTCGCCAGTGCTCCAGTGGATGGGCTCAAAGCTGGTGCTGTGGGCTTGCCGAATCACTTCGTAGTGTTCTCGAAAGATTTCTCCACGCCTTTCGGGATCGACACCAAAAGCCGAAAACTCCACCGGCCGATCTCCCGAAGCCACCCCCAGAATCAAGCGACCTGTGCTCAACTGATCGACGCTGGCTGACGCCTTGGCCGTGTGCAGGGGATGGTGCAAAGGGATGGCAATGGAAGCGGTGCCAAGCGCAATCTCCGAGGTATGGGCAGCCATATAGCCCAGGTACACCCAGGGGTCGAAGACTTGGCCGACATCGCCGAAGCCAGGGTCGCGAAGCGGCACGTCGCGAAACCAGAGCGCGCAGAAGCCCAGCGCCTCGGCTTGTTTAGCCAGTGTGACCTGGTTGAGCATGCTCGGAGTGTCCCCGTCGAACGCCTCCATGGGAAAGAATAATCCAAGGCTCAAATGCCCCTGAGTGAAGGTCCGGCTGAACCCTCGATGCTGCTGGTAAGGAGTCGTGCTCGGCCGATACATACGGATTGACCTCATGGCAGAACGTGAACAGCGCCCCCGTTTCCAGAGGTGCTGCGGCATCGGTCGCTTTTGAACGACAGGTGGGGGACTGGGTCTGGCTTTTACCCGTTGCGCCGTACTGCTGGTCGTGTGGACCGGATTCAGGGGGCAGTTGCTGGCGATAGGCGCGGGTCGGTCCGGGTGGGTGTTAAGTGGACGGTCAAAGGAAGTCAGATCTCTCGGCTCTATACCACCAGATGGGCAAGGTGTTCGAGGAATCATTCTATAAGCGTAGGCGGTTTTGCAGCTCTCCGCCATATTCTTACAATCGAGCCGCTGCCGGGCGAAAGTTGCATATCGAAGACATCTATCGGTCGTTTCCTGCCATTCCACAACGGCCGCTATTAGGCAACAGCGGTCGCTTGCCGATGCCCGCTTCTGGCCGATTGCTGCCTGTCGTGAAGGCCTGCACCGGCCCGAAGTTGACGGACTGCTTGGCTCGGTTTCAGAACGGGCAAGCCGGTCTCTCCCCCAACCGCTCTACCAACCTTACGAGATAACCGTCGGGGTCCTGGACGATGAATTCGCGCTGGCCTACTTCTACATTTTCAGCCCGATACCAAGTGTTTTTGCATTCTCGATAGAGTGGACATCCAGCCTCATCAAGTTTCTGGATGATGGGTGCGACAGCCTCAACATCAATCTGTAAGTTGATGCCTCTTCCAAACGGCTTGGCCAACGGCGCAGTCAGCCATTGACCCGCGTCCGAATCAATCTGCTCAAGCATTACTTGAGCACCATTCAAATCAAGATATGCAAATCCATCTTCCGGGCGTTGATAAGCGACTTTGAACCCCAGACGAGAAACCCAAAAAGCCAGGCTGCTATCCAGGTTGGTGACCATTAACTCCGGAACCAGTTTGTTACGTTCGAACATGAGAAGACTTCCGTTTCAAAAGACTCGTTTTGCGGACGGGCAGGTTCTGCACTGATGGCTTCGATACCACGACGGGATCGTGGCGATGATGCACGCTCGGGTGAGAGTTAACGAGTCGCGTTGACCGGAAGCTGCCCTACGCGAATGGCGGATCAAGAGAAACGTCTGTCGCTCTCGCTTAACCCAACCTCACGCCAACGCATCATCCTGATGTGACAGCGGCTGCACCGCCAGGTGTGGCGTTTCGCCGAAGAACTCGATCAGCAGTTCAGTGAGCACACGAATTTTTCGCGCAGGATGCGGACCCGGCGGGCGGATGATGTAGGCACCGGCCGGAGGGGGAGGATGGTTTGTCATGATCGGCACCAGTGCGCCGGATGCCACGTGTTCATGGGTGACGCAGTCGGGCAGGTAGGCGACACCCAGGCCTGCGGTCGCGGCGGCGACCAGCGCGATGCCATTGTCGGCCTTGAAGCGGCCTTGCGGACGGACCGTGATGACTTTGTCGCCATCCATGAATTGCCAGGCTTCGGTGCCCTGCATGAGGGCCTGATGAGCAATCAGTTCATCCGGCGTCTGGGGTTCTCCATGCGCGTTGATGTAGGCGGGGCTGGCGACGAGCTTGGCGTAGACCGGGCCAATTCGTCTGGCGATCAGATTGGAGTCCTGCATATAGCCCACCCGGATGGCGCAATCGTAGCCCTCGGCAATGAGGTCAACGAAGCGATCGCTGTAACAGGTCTGGATGTGCAGTTGCGGATGCCGACGCGCCATTTCTGCCAGCATCGGGGCGAAGTGACTCTGGCCGAACGACAGCGGCACGGCCACGCGCAAGCGGCCGCGGAGGGCGCCGGCGGGCAGGATCGTTTCCTTGGCGATGTCGATCTCGGTGCAAACCCTGGCGGCGTAGTCCCGGAACGTCGCACCGGCCTCGGTAAGTGCCGCGCCGCGAGTGGAGCGTGCCAGCAATTGCACACCCAATTCGGTTTCAAGCCGAGCCAGGCGGCGGCTGACGATCGATTTCGACACGCCAAGACGCAGAGCCGCCTGCGAAATGCCCCCGGCATCAGCCACTTCCACGAAGGTCTGCAGTTCTTCGATATCCACGCTTGCGTTCCTCTTTTCGCGACACAGCACGTCGCGCAATGCTACTACTGCGTCGAACATGGGAACAGCACAATGGATTTTCCGGGCATGGCGTCATTCGCACATGTCTCGGAATCCATCACCCGCACAGGCTCCGGCCTGATTCATAAACGTGCGTCACCCATGAAAAGGATTTGCCGATGGCAAGCGAGACTCTCCGCAACCCCCATACCGATCAGCTACTGACCCCGGAAAACTCGGCGTTGATCATCATCGATTATCAACCTGTTCAGGTTTCTTCGATCCGCTCGATGCCGCGTGATGAACTCGTCTTCAACATAACCAGCGTCGCGAAGGCGGCGGTCAACTACAACCTTCCGATCATTCACTCGACAGTCAATGTCGGGACCGGCCGCAACAAGCCGCCGATTCAGGAGTTGCAAAAGGTGCTCGGCCATCTGCCGACCTATGACCGCACATCGATCAACAGTTGGGAGGACACGCAATTCAAGCAGGCAGTCAAGGCGCTCGGGCGCAAGAAGCTGATCATGACTGCACTCTGGACCGAAGCGTGCCTGACATTCCCGGTGCTCGACGCGATCCAGGAAGGTTATGACGTTTATGTGCCGGTCGATGCGGTCGGCGGCACATCGCTCGCCGCGCACGAGGCGGCGTTGCGCAGAATGGAACAGGCGGGCGCGAAGCTCATCAGTCGGGTGCAAATGTACTGCGAACTACAGCGCGACTGGGCGCGAGAAGTAACCGTACCGGGCTTTCTGGGCGTATTCGAGAACTTCGACGGGTTCAACGCTGAAAAAGCGCTGGAAGAGGCGAACAAGAAGGCTTGATTAGGAGGCAGTGGATGAAGGTGTCGCTCGCGAAAGCGGGCGCCACCTTATTTTTTCCTGCTCCAAACGACCGCTTTTGTGCAGGCCCTGCCGCCGATTCAGTACCTTGGATGCGTCATGACCCCGTCAGATACCAACATGTGGATGCTGGACAGTCGTGTCGCTAACTCATGAATCAGGAAGAGGCTTCACCAAAACCAATACGGCAAAAACTTCGGTGTGGGTTCGATCATGAGTTCCAGGTGGTAGGTGATCGGGTTGAAGAAAAAACATATCCAGTATCAGAAAAGCCGCTACGCCAAACGACAGCGTTATGAACTCGCGATAGGGATGCTCGGCGAAGTACTGGTGTTTACCATGGTAGACACTCAACAAGGCAGACAACCCCAGGCCCACGCCCAGGTAATTAGGTTGTAACGGAACATCGGCGAAGTTGTTGTAGACCAGCACCGCCACCAGCATACCCAACCCCAGCAGGGGCAGCTTCAGGCAGACGTTGAGCAGGCCGTTTTTGGCGCGGACGAAGGCGGCTTCCTTGCTGACGAAGAGGTAAGCGGCCAGCAATGAAATCGCCGGGGTGATTGCCAGGATGTAGCGTGCTTTCTTGGAACTCGGAAGAGTGAACAGCACCAGCAGCACTAGCAGCCAGCCGGTTAGATAGCGCAGCAGGTAGATGTTTCTATCGCGGTTCGAACGGAAGAACAGTTTGTACTTCTTGAGAATGACGTTGATGGCGTAAAACACCGTGATGCCGTAGGTCAGCAGACCTGTCGAGAAGTAGAAGTAATAGCGTGGCGCGTGGTCGGAACCGAAGCGTGCGATGCCCTGCATGTTCAGCACTTCGTCGAGGAACGCTGGCCCTCCTTGCACGTAGGCCGCCCATGCCAGTAACACCACCCCTACAGTCAGAATCACCCCCGAGAGCAGTGAAAACAGCAGCAACATGCGCCACTGCCGGCTCAGTAAGTAATAAGCGCCAATGACACTCGCAGGTCCGATCAAGCCGATAGGCCCACGAAAAGCGAAACCCAGTGCCAGCCCGACGTACAGAAACACCAGGCGGCGCGGGTCTTTTTTTGATCTCGGCCGTATAGGCAAAGTAGAAGCACATCACCGTTAACAGCGCCGGATAGATATCCAGTGCCAGCGAGTTGACGCCGTCGAGAAAAGCCCAGGTCAGCAGACTGAAAAGAACGCCGTACGCCCCCCACTTCTTGCTGTGCAGCGCGCCCAGTCGATAAATGAATACCAGCATCAGCGACGCGGCCACGCAGGACGGAAAACCCATGGAAAGAACGGATACCCGGCCGAATGGCAAGGACACTAGGTAGACCAATAAGGTATTGAGGACCGTGTAGTCGGGATAGGGTTTGAGGTCTTCGGTGATCGGGAACAGTGTGATGCCGTGCAGCAACATGTAGTCGGCAAAGTCGACAAAGCGTGTTGTGTAGTTGAGGACCGCGGGTTTGTACTGCAATGCCATGAACACCGCCAGTGTCATGAAAAAAAATGCTCAGGCATGGATTTCTTGCAATCAGTCCCGTCAACATTCCAGCCCGCGAAGTGCGCTCTACAACAAGCCGGGCATCATATCGATCCATCGTTAACCCTTTAGTGAAGTTGTTCTTTTGACCGCAATCCTGACAGTCCGGTGACGCCTGCATTGAACTTGTGTGTGGCGCGAGATTGATGTTGAGCCTGGCCCGCGGCGAGGGCTATTCAAGCATGACGGCCCTAAACACACCCTGAACAAAATCAATTGAAGTCAACAGGAAAACCGTATTAACAACGCGTGTCGAAACGGGCTTTGTGCATTTCAATGATTGAATGGCAGTGATACAAGGCCGGCTAGATGACGCGACCTTTCTTCGACGGCGAATGATCGGCCGGCCCGGTTCTGGCGGTTTGCAACAATCGGGCGAACGCCGCTTTGTCGATGGGCCGACTCATGAAATAACCCTGCACCTCATTGCATTGATCCTTGCCCAGAATCGCCAGTTGCTCCTCGGTTTCCACGCCTTCGGCGGTGACGGTCAGGCCCATGGCTTTACCCAGGCCGATGATCGCCTGGACCACGGCGCGATCGTTGGCGCCGTTGCTGATCGAGGCGATGAAGCGCTTGTCGATCTTGATCCCGTCGAACGGGTAGGCGCGCAGGTAGCCGAGAGACGAATAGCCGGTGCCAAAGTCGTCCATGTTCAGGCGCACGCCGAGTTGCTTGAGCGCATTCATCGTGGCCAGCGCGCCGTCGGTGTCGACGAGCATCACGTTTTCGGTAATTTCCAGTTCCAGGCGACTGGCCGGGAAACGGGTCTGGATCAGCGCTTCGCGAACGTCTTCGACGACATCGCTGAGGGCGAACTGTGCCGGGGACAGGTTGACTGACAGGAGGATGTCTGACGGCCATTCGAGTGCGGTTTCACAGGCTTCGCGCAACACCCAGCGTCCCAGCGCCACGATCAGATCGGTCTGTTCCGCCAGGCCGATGAACACGTCCGGTCCCAGCAGCCCCTTGGTCGGGTGCTGCCAGCGCACCAGCGCCTCGACCGAGACAATGTGCTTGCCGTCGACGGTGTAGCGCGGCTGGTAATGCAGAATGAATTCGTCGTTTTTTCAGCGCGCCGCGCAGGTCGCTTTCCATTTGCCGGCGGGTCTGGATCTGGTCGTTCATGTGCGCTTCGAAATAGCACCAGGTGTTTTTGCCCTCGGACTTGGCCTGATACAGCGCGATGTCGGCGCAACGGATCAACTCGCTGGGCACGAAGCCCTGGCGGCGGCTCAGGGCGATACCGATGCTGGCCCCGACGTGCAACGGATGGTGCTCGAAGAGCATCGGTTGATGCAGGCTCTCGACCAGCCGGGTGCAGAACCGGTCGACTTCCTGCCGAGTGTCCATGCCATTGAGCACCACGACAAATTCGTCGCCACCCAGGCGTGCGACGATGTCGTGCTCGCGGGTGCATTCGCGCAGACGACTGGCGACTTCCTGCAGCACCGCGTCGCCTGCCGGATGGCCGAGGGAGTCGTTGATCGGCTTGAAGTTGTCCAGGTCGATCACCAGCAGCGACAGCGGCGGCGCGTGCTCCTTGAGCAGCAGCGCCTCATCCAGATAACGCGCCAACTGGTTGCGATTGGGCAGGCCAGTGAGGGCGTCGTGCATCGACAGGTGCTGGATCTGCGCATGGGCGGCGACTTCGTCGGTGATGTCGCTGGCGGTGCCGCGATAGCCGACCACGGTTTGCTTCTCGATAATTGGCCGCGCCGACAGTCGGCAGTGGCGTTGCTGCCCGGCGTGATCGCGGTAGGTGCAACGCAAGTCGCTGGCATTGCTGTCCTCGGTGAGTTTTTTCAGCCACAGCTCCAGCGGCGTGGTATCGCACGCCACCAGTTGCCCGATGCCCTGGCCCAGCCACTGGGTTTGCGGGTAGCCGGTCACCTCGCTGAAGCGCGCCGAGAGATAGGTCAGGCGCAAGTGCCTGTCGACTTCCCAGATCCAGTCCGACGCCGCTTCGGCGACCGCGCGAAAGCGTTCTTCACTGGCTTCCAGCGCATGGTTGGCCGCCTCCAGTGCCTGATTCGAAGCCTGCAGCGTGCTGAAACTGTGGTCGACGTAGGTTGAAGAACGCACGGCGTGACGCAAGAAATAGGCGGTCAACAGCATCAGCACGGCCAGCACGGCGCCGAGGGTTGGCAGCAGTGACCACAGCAGTTGCTGCCCGGGTCGTTCCAGATCCGCTATCAAGCTGTAACCGGTGCTGTCCAGCGGTACTCGTGATTGTTCTTCGGCAAGTTGTCCGTCCGGAGTCAGGGTCAGGTTGCTCAGGCCATAAGCGACTCCGATCACCCGCAGTTTGGCGGGCGTCAGCTTGTCGACGAACACCAGCACCGAGGTTTGTGTCGGATCGCCCACTGGACGTTCGTCGTTGGGCAAAATTGCCGCCGCCGTAACCAGTGCCGGCCATCCGTCGAACAGTGAGTAGGTGCTGACAGGCACCGTCAGACTGGATTGGCTTTGCACTTGATCAATCAGTGAGGCGGCAGATACCTCGAGCCAGCGCGAGATGTCACCTTCTTTCTGTTGCCCTTGCACCACGGCGTATTGGGTCCCCTGTCGATTCAACACAAAAACACCGTCATAACCGTCGGTGGTGAACAGGGTTTTGCCGATATTTTGCTGGTTGTACGCCCAGTCGGTATCGACATGTGGATGCAGGTGTTCGTAGGCCGTGTTCCAGTCAGCGTAACTGGTGATGTAGCTTTTGGAGGTCGCAATGCGATTTTCCAGGGCGCGGGCCGTATAGAAGCGGGTTTGCTCGACATCCTCGCGATCCAGGCGAGCGGCAATGCTGAGCAGGGTGCCAATCGCAGCAATCACCCCGACGATAAACAGCGTGGCGACCGCAAATGCTAGGCGGCGGGTAATGGCGCTTTGCTGAGGCGGAACCGGCGTGGCAGGAGCGAAACTGTCCATATGCTCGTCCTTGGTAGCTAGGGTTTGCTCATCTGGAACAGCGGCCCGAGCGCATTGTTCAATCTGTTGTTGGCAATGGCGCTGCGGCGGATTTCTCAAGCGTAGTGAATACGCGGGGATTTTGCCTTTGGCGCACCGTCATTGCGCTCTGAGCAACTGCCCCAAGACCTCCAATTCTCCTTTCTCCACATCCGACACCAGCACGAAACGCATATGAGCGGCCTGCCACGAGACCACGTTGAATCCGCGCACGCTGTGACTCTGCACGGCTTGGTCCGCCTCGTTCGTCGGCAGGATGAACAGGTTGATGATGTGCTTGGCATGCCCGTAGCTCAGGGCGGCGGTGGTCTGGTGTTGCAGGTAATCCAGACGCCCGCCAAGCAAGGGGAAGCCTTGCGCCGTGTAGTCGAATACCGGGGGCGAGAAGTCGAGTTTGCCGGTGAACCACGGTTTGACGGTGTGGCGATCGGACGACACCACGTCGTTGAGGTGTTCGCCCATCAACGAGCGTACGTGGCTGGACACGGCCTCGTCGATCAAGGGTTGCTCGCTGCCGGGAGTGGCGACATACAGCACCAGCGCCAGAGCCAGCGCGGCGGCGGAAAAGGCCGGGGCCAGCCATTTTTGCCAGCGCTGGATGAACCTCGGCTCAGGTTTGTCTGCGGCGAACACGCTCGCCGCCCATGCGGCGGGCGCCGGGTAGTAGGGGTACATGGCGCTTCACGCTGACCTTGAGCAATTTCGCTTGCTCGTGCAGCTGCGCGCATTCGGCACAGGTGCTCAAGTGCGCGGTCACCTGCGCCGCCGTCGCCGGATCCAGTTCCTGATCCAGATAGCCGTGCAACTGTGTCTGGCAAACCGCGCAGTCGAGTTCATTCATGATCGTGCAACTTCAATAGTTCGAGCTTGAGCAGGGCACGTGCCCGGGCCAGTCTGGACATGACGGTGCCAATCGGAATATCGACCACCAGGGCGATGTCCTTGTAAGGCATGTCTTCGAGTTCCTTGAGCACAATCACCTCGCGAAACACCGGCGGCAGAGCACTCAGCGCCTGCTGGAGCAAGGCGGCATTTTCCATGTGAATGGCCAGCAGTTCCGGGGTCTGGCTGTGGCTCAGCGGGCCTTCGTCAGCGACCCGGTCGTCATCGATGGCGACCCAATGGCGCCCGGCCGAAGCCTTGAGCCAGGTGTAGCTTTCGTTGCGCACGATGGTCAGAAACCACGCCTTGGCGTTGCCGTCGGCGAAACGTTGCAAAAACCGGAAGGCGCGCAGGGCGCTTTCCTGCACGACGTCGCGCGCAGCGCTGTCGTTGCCGGTAAGCCAGCGCGCAAGGTTGTAGGCCGCGTCCAGATGGGGCGCAATCAATTCCTCAAATCGCTTCATGGTCGGTTCCGCACCGTCACCCCCCTGTAACCGCGCTGCGGCAGGTTTTATTCGCGCAAAAAGATTTATTTTTTGCCGTGGAATAAAGCCTCACGCCGCAAGGTTTACCTCGTGTCAGCTACCTCACTGTAGTTCGCCCGCGAGGACACATTGATGGACATTCAAGCAAAAACACCCGCTGCGCACCGACGGCCCGCTCAACCCGGACCGGCGAACCCTGCTCAAATGCTCGGCGTGGGCCGGGGCCGGGGTTCTCTGGGCCCTGAGCGGCGGCATCCCCAAAGCCTTTGCGCTGGATGACGCAGGCAACGTCAGCGATCCCAAGGCGCTGGACAGCACCTTTTCACTTCGTGCAGATCAGCGATTCGCACATCGGCTTCAACAAGGAAGCCAATCCCGAACCGGTCAAGACCTTGCAGGTGGCCATCGACAAGGTCATCGCGCTGCCCAGACGGCCATCGCTGATCTTGCACACTGGCGACATCACCCACCTGTCCAAGCCCGAGGAATTCGACACCGCCGCACAGTTGCTCAAGGGCCTGCCATCCACCGTGCATTACGTCCCCGGCGAACACGACACCCTCGACGAGGGTGGCGGCAAGCTGTACCTGGAGCGTTACGGCAAGGGCACCAAAGGCAACGGCTGGTATAGCTTTGATGATCATGGCGTGCATTTCATCGGGCTGATCAATGTCTTCAATTTCCAGGCCGGTCATGAAGCCACCCTCGGCGCCGAGCAACTGGCCTGGCTGGCCGATGACTTGCGCGCAGTCAGCAGCAGCACGCCGATCGTCGTGTTCACCCACATCCCGTTGTGGACGGTTTATCAGCCGTGGGGCTGGGGCACCGAGGACGGCGATCAGGCGATCGCGATGCTGCGCAAGTACGGCTCGGTGACGGTGCTCAACGGGCACATCCATCAGGTGATCCAGAAAGTCGAGGGCAACATGACCTTCCACACCGCCCGTGGCACCGCCTATCCGCAGCCGGCACCGGGTGCCGCACCGTCGCCGGGGCCGATGACGGTGGCGGCGGATCAGCTGCGCAATTACCTGGGGATCACCGACGTGCGCGCGACCCAGGGCGATCACCCACTGGCCCTGATTGATTCGACACTGGTGTGACGGAGGGTGAACCGATGAAAACGCGACTGTTGGCGCTGATGTGCCTGTTGCTGGCGATACCGGTGTGGGCAGCGGAAGTGAAGATCGACATCGAGGAATTCATGTTCGCCCCCAAGGACCTGACCGTGGCCGTCGGCACCAAAGTGACGTGGGTCAATGATGATCAGATCCCGCACACGGTGGCGGAAACCCACAAGGTGTTTCGCTCGGGTGCGCTGGACACCAATGACAGCTTTTCCTGGGTATTCGATACGCCGGGGGAGTTTGAATATTTTTGCGTTGTTGCATCCGCAGATGATCGGCAAGGTGGTGGTGACGCAGTGAACTGGCTCGTGATCTGCTGAATACGTACCGCAAAGGTGTCGCTGGCCTGAGTGTTACTCAGCTACCAATCTGCACCTTTGCGGGGCTTGCCATGGGCTATCGGGTAGCACTGTTCTAGCTTCGGGCGGCAGCATTAAATCGCTGTTCGTTATGAATTCGTGAGTTAAATCATTCAAATCAAGCGCTTGGCCCGGTGCGGAGAAATCTGGCATGCATCGTGCTTTTTTGCATCCGTGGATAACTGGATACAAAAAAGACAAAAGGTGCTGCCATGCAATTCGCTCCTGCCTTCGATCAACGTCAACCGATGACCGCCGAAGAAGAGGCCTACAACTTTCTGTTGGAGGGCATTTGTGGTGGTCGGTACCGCAAGGGCGACCGGTTGATCGCCGAGGACATCGCCAGTGAAATCGGCATGAGCCGCATGCCGGTGCGCGAGGCGTTTCGCCGTCTCGATGCGCAGGGTCTGGTGACGCTGAGGCCCAATCGCGGCGCGGTGGTCAGTGGTCTGGATGTCGAGCAGATGCACGAAGTGTTCGAGATGCGCAGTGCGCTAGAGGGCCTGGCGATTCGCATCGCGGTGCCCAGGATCAGCGAGCGTCAGTTGACGGCGCTGGAACGGCTTCTCGATGAAATGGATGACTACCGCGACGAGAGTGCGGCGTGGGTCAGCCGCCATCGCAAGTTCCATGAATACCTGTGCAGCCTCAGCGAACGCCCTCGGTTGCTCAAGCAGATCAGCGCCCTCTACGCGCTGATCGAAGCGCCCATGCGCCTGTGGCTGCAGCACATCGAAAAGCCGCTGAGCGCCCGCCAGGAGCACCAGATCATCCTTGATGCGATTCGTGCCGGCGACGCCAGCAAGGCCGAAGCCGTGGTGCGCGAGCACATCGAAGGCACGGTGCCCGAGCTGATCAAATTTTTGCAATCGGAAAAATAACCACAGAGCGGAACACGAGTCCGCCGATGTTTTGACGTTGAGTACTGCCCCGTTACTAACCGAACTGGAGTGTCTGGTCATGCATACGTCTCGCCTGTTATTGGCTGCAATTTCCCTCGGACTCTGTTCGCAATGGGCGCTCGCCGCACCCACGGTGCCGGAGCGTCTGGTCAAGGTCGACAAACTGACCTATTGCTCGGGCATGGATTCGCCGCCGCTGGTGTCTTTCGATGAAGCGCAAAAGCCCAAAGGCCTGACCGTCGACCTGGGCCTGGAAATCGCCAAGCGCCTGGGCGACAAGCAGGTCGATTGGCGGGTGATTCCGTTCTCCGGACTGCTCCCGGCCTTGCTTGCCAAACAGTGCGACATGATCGTCGACCAGCTGTTCGACAAGCCCGAGCGCCGTGAGGTGATCGACATCGTCAACTACATGTATTCCAGCCAGGCAGTCGTCGTGCCCAAAGGCAATCCGAAGGCGCAGAAAACCCTGGCGGATCTGAGCGGGCACAAGATCGCGGTGCTTAACGGCTCGACCATCAAGACCTTGCTCGATGCGGAAAATGAAAGCCTGACCAAGGCCGGCAAGCCACCGATGAAACTGGTGGTCTACAACACCGACACCGATGCCTTCCAGGCCTTGCGCATCAATCAGGTCGACGCTTACGGCACCACGGTGGAAACCGCCGGTTATTACGCGGCGACGGCTCCGGATCTGTTCGAAGAAGGCGTCCCGGCCTTCAGCCGGATTCTCACCGGCCTGGGCATCCGCAAGGACGATGCGCAACTGAGCGCTGCGGTGCAGCAGATCATCACCGACATGCGCAGCGACGGCAGCTACAACCAGCTTCTGAGCAAATGGCACGTTTCCAGCGACACACTCGATTGAGGTAAGCGTTGATGAACTTCAATTGGGATGTGTTCTGGCAATACCTGTTGCAGCCGAGCGGGGTTTATCTCACCGGGCTCTGGCTGACCTGCCTGATCAGTGTGCTGGCAATGCTGCTGGGCTGTGTGCTGGGGTTGGCCGCTGCATTGTTGCGCTTGTCGAAGAACCCGTTGTTGCATCTGTCCCGTGCGTTTTTATGTATGGCTGATGCGCGGCACGCCGTTGCTGGTGCAGATCGTTTTCCTCTACACCGCGCTGGCGGCGGGCGGGATTTTTCGCTTCGAAGACATTGAGCTGTTCGGGCTGGTGGTGCCCGGCAACATTCAGGCGGCAATCATTGCTCTGGGGCTCAACGAAGGCGCGTACATGGCCGAGATCATCCGCGCCGGGATCGGCGCCGTGGACAAGGGCCAGTACGAGGCCGGGCGTTCGCTGGGCATGACCTTCGCCAAACTGATGCGCCGCATCGTCCTGCCGCAAGCGTTCCGGGTGATCGTGCCGCCGCTGGGCAACGAGTTCAACGTGATGCTGAAAAACACCACGCTGGTCAGCGTGATCGGCGTGCAAGAACTGTTGCTCAGCACGCAAATGGTCACCTCGGCGACTTTTCGGGTGTTCGAGTTGTACCTGGTGGTGGCGATTTATTTCCTGTTGCTTACCACGCTGTGGGGCTTCTTTCAGCGCTGGCTGGAGAACCGCTTCGGTCAGTCCGACCGACCTTCTTCGCCACCGCCGGCCTCCAGTCGGATGTTCGGTCGCAGCACTCTGAAACTGCTGAGGGGACGCTAAGCATGGCGCAGCCAACTGACGAACTGATCATCGAAGCGCTGAACATTCACAAGTCTTTCGGCGATCTACAGATTCTCAAGGGCATCTCGCTGCAAGTGCGCCGTGGCGAAGTGGTGGTGCTGATCGGCGCTTCGGGCTCCGGCAAAACCACGTTCATCCGCTGCATCAACCTGCTCGAAGACATTCAGGGCGGGGAGATCCGGGTCAGCGGTCGGCCCATGGGCTATCGCACCCGGGCGGACGGCAGTCTGGTGCGTGATTCGGAGCGCAACATCGCTCGCCAGCGTCGCGACATCGGCATGGTGTTCCAGCGCTTCAACCTGTTCCCGCACATGACCGCTCTGGAAAACATCATCGAGGCACCGATACAGGTGTTGGGTGTGCCACGCCAGGCTGCGCTGGAACAGGCGCGGGCCTTGCTCAAGCGAGTCGGGCTGGCAGACAAGGCCGGGCATTACCCCGTCGATGCTTTCCGGCGGCCAGCAGCAACGAGTGGCGATCGCCCGAGCGCTGGCGATGAAACCGCAGGCGATGCTGTTCGACGAACCCACCAGCGCCCTCGACCCGGAAACCGTCGGCGAGGTACTGCAAGTGATGAAAGAGCTGGCCGAGGAGGGCATGACCATGGTCGTGGTCACCCATGAAATGGGCTTTGCCCGCGAGGTCGCCGACCGGGTGGTGGTGCTCGATCAGGGCGAACTGATCGAACAAGGCCCGCCGGAACAGATCTTCAGCCGTCCGACTCATCCCCGAACCCAGGCCTTCCTCAGCCGCGTGCTGTGAATTTCACAAGGAAATCGACGATGCGTTTATCGAGTGTGTTTGCGGCGCTGTGCTACGCCGCCGTGGTCCCCATGCTTCAGGCCGCCGACTCGGTGGTGAAGGTCTACAACTGGTCCGATTACATCGGTCCCGACACGCTGAAGAACTTCGAAAAGGCCAGCACGATCAAGGTTCAGTACGACATTTTCGACACCAATGAAATGCTCGAAGCCAAGTTGCTCTCTGGGCATTCGGGCTATGACGTGGTGGTGCCGTCCAGCCAGTTTTTGTCCAAGCAGATTCGCGCTGGCGCCTATCAGCCGCTGCAACGCGGATTGCTCGATAACTGGAAGCACCTCGACCCGCGTTTGATGCAACGTCTGCAGGCTGCCGACCCCGGTAACCAATACGCCGTGCCGTACATGTGGGGCACGGTAGGCATCGGCTACAACGAGGAGAAAGTACGCGCCGTGCTGGGCAAGGATGTGCCGCTCGATTCCTGGTCAATGGTGTTCGACCCGCAAAATCTCGCCAAGCTGAAAAGCTGCGGCGTGGCGTTCCTCGATGCGCCGGTGAAGATCATTCCCCAGGCCCTGCTTTACCTCGGGCTTGACCCTAACAGCGTCAAGCCGGACGACTACAAACAGGCCTCTAAATTGCTGATGACGTTGCGGCCTTCGGTGACCTATTTCAACTCATCGAAGTACACCGCCGACCTGGCCAACGGCGATATCTGCGTGGCGATCGGCTATTCCGGTGACGTGATGCAGGCCCAGACCCGGGCGCGCGAGGCGGGCAAAAACATCGACATTCGTTACCTGATTCCCAAGGAAGGCGTGAACCTCTGGTTTGACATGCTGGCGATCCCCAAAGACGCCGCTAACGTCGCCAACGCCCATGCGTTTATCAATTACCTGCTGCGCCCAGAGGTGATTGCACCGGTCAGCGATTACGTCGGCTACGCCAACCCCGAACAAGGACGCCACGGCGCTGATGGATCCGAAGGTCAGCGGTGAATCCGGGGATCTACCCGACTGAGAGGTGATCAACCACGCCTTCGTCTCCGCCGATCTGCCGGAAAACATCCAGCGTCTGATCACCCGCGAATGGAACCGGATCAAGTCCGGCCAATGAATTGCTGATTTGAAGAGCCTTTGCCATGTTGAAATTTTCTGCTCACGAATACCCTTATCCGTCGCAACGCCAAAGCGTCTTCGCCCGTCGTGGCATGGTTGCGGCGTCCCAACCTTTGGCCGCGCAGGCCGGTATCGAGATGCTGCAAAAGGGTGGTAACGCGATCGACGCCGCCATCGCCACGGCGGCGGCGCTGACCGTGGTCGAGCCTACGGGGTGTGGCCTGGGCGGCGATGCGTTTGCGCTGGTCTGGTTCAAGGACCAGTTGCATGGCCTCAATGCCAACGGCCATGCCCCGGCCAGTCTGAGCATCGAAGCGGTGAAGGCGGCCGGCCATGAGCAAATGCCGTTGTATGGCTGGACGCCCGTGACGGTACCCGGTTGTCCATCGGCCTGGGCCGAGCTGTCACAACGTTTTGGCGTGCTGCCATTTGCCGATCTGCTGCAACCGGCGATTAGTCTGGCCAGAGACGGTTTTCCGCTGTCGCCGGTGGTTGCCCATCAATGGCAGATCGCGCTGGATGAGTTCAGTCCCCATCGCAATGAAGGGCTGCAGGCCTGGTTCGACACGTTCCTGATTGACGGTCGCGCGCCCAGGGCCGGAGAGATTTTCCGTAACCCGGCGCAGGCGCGAACCCTCGAAGAACTGGCCCTCACGCGTTGCGAGAGTTTGTATCGCGGCGATTTGGCGCAACGCCTGGATGCGCATTCGCGGGCAACGGGCGGCTATCTGCGCGCCACGGATCTTGAGCATTACCGCGCGCAGTGGGTCGAGCCCATCCACGTCAATTATCGCGGCGTGGATGTCTGGGAAATCCCGCCGAGTGGGCAGGGGCTGGTCGCGCTGATGGCGCTGAAAATTCTTGAAGGCTTCGACTTCGACCACCGTGACAGCCAACAGACCTGGCACCGCCAGCTGGAAGCGATGAAGCTGGCCTACAGCGATGGCCTGCACTACATCACTGATCCTTTGCACATGCGCGTGGCCGTGGCCGATCTGTTGAGTGACGAGTACAGCGCCCGCCGCCGTGCTCAGATTGGCGATCAGGCGCAGCCGCCGAAGCCGGGCGATCCACACGCCAGTGGCACGGTGTACCTGGCCACCGCGGACGGGCAGGGCAACATGGTCTCGTTCATCCAGAGCAATTACCACGGCTTCGGCTCCGGCGTGGTGTTGCCGGACAGCGGCATCGCCCTGCAAAACCGAGGGCAGGAATTCAGCCTTGATCCCGAGCATGCCAACGCGTTGGCGCCGGGCAAAAAGACCTTTCACACGATCATTCCCGGCTTCCTGACCAAGGACGGCCAGGCGCTGGGACCGTTCGGCGTCATGGGCGGCTACATGCAGCCGCAAGGCCATGTGCAGATGGTCATGAACCTGGTGGACTTCGGCCTGAACCCGCAGTCGGCACTGGACGCGCCGCGCTGGCAGTGGCTGGGCGGGATGAAGGTTGGCATCGAGCAGGGCGCTTCAAGGGATCTGGCCAATGCGTTGGCGCGTCGCGGACATGAGGTGCAGATCGCCAGTGACCTCACGGATTACGGACGCGGGCAGATCATTTTGCGTGATCCGGTGACGGGTGTGCTGTGTGGCGGGACCGAGCCCAGGGCGGATTCGCATATCGCGGTTTGGTAGCGATGTCAGGCACTCGTCAGGTCAGGAGCACACACTTTTTCACAAAGACCTCCCGGGATCCAATCGGTGGCAGAATCTCCCTGACTTGACTGTTTTGGAGAACACCATGCTTCGTGTGTTTGAACGAAGACTCGACCCTTTCCCGCCTGACGAGTTGCCACCGCCGCCCAACGGTCTGGCCAGGTTTCTCTGGGCCTGCACTCGGGGGGCTCGTGGCTACGTCCTCGCGCTGGCGTTGCTCAGCGCCGCCGTGTCGGTTTATGAAGCGTGGCTGTTTTCCTTCCTCGGC
>NZ_JABULD010000800.1:0-541 GCF_014060985.1 Pseudomonas sp. MD195_PC81_125 | reverse complement strand
CCACGGCCACAATCAAAAATGAGCCACAAGCGTCGGCTGATCGACACACTGCGCAAGCTGTTCATAACGCTGCCACTCCGATTTCTTTTTCTTGTAATAAATCAACGCCAGCATCCAACCACGTTTGAGTGGTCGGGCATACGCGACCCAAGTCGTATAACGCCACAGCACTATTAAGGCTTGTCTGTTAGGATTTCGGCCCCGCGCGCGAAAACCTGAATCCAAGTTGATATTTCACGGAATTTTGACCGTTTCGTGTGGATGCTGTGCGCGCGGAATCGGTACAGCAACAAACAGCTACGCTGATCGCAGTGAACGTAAAAAATATTATCGGGGCATGCCGGCGTGCATCGCTCTTTGGGGGACTGATGGATCTTTGGATCGCTTTGCAGGCACTGATTCTTGGAGTTGTAGAGGGGCTGACGGAGTTTTTGCCCATTTCCAGTACCGGACACCAGATCATTGTTGCCGACTTGCTCGACTTCGGCGGCGAACGGGCCATGGCGTTCAACATCATTATTCAGCTCGGCGCGATCCTTGC
>NZ_JABULD010000799.1:0-554 GCF_014060985.1 Pseudomonas sp. MD195_PC81_125 | reverse complement strand
ACGACATGAACAAGCCATAGGCAAAGTTCACCGTCAGCGAACTGCCAGGCTCCACCACCTGGCTGTAGGCCGCCACCACAAACATCATGGTTTTCGGATTCAGTGCATTGGTCAGAAAGCCTGAGCAGAACACCTTCCAGGCGCGGGGTACCGAAGCGTTCGCATCGGCAAATGTCAGCACCGATTGATTGGTAAAGGACTTGATGCCCAGATAGACCAGGTATCCGGCGCCCAGCAGTTTCATCATCCAGAACAGCAGCGGCGATTGGGTGATGATCAGCGCCACCCCGAACACCGTGTAGAACACATGAACCTGCACGCCACAAGCGATGCCCAGCGCGGCTAATAACCCGCTGCGCCGTCCGTAGGCATAACTGTTGCGGGTAACCATGGCAAAGTCCGGACCCGGGCTGATCACCGCCAGAACGGTGATGGCGATTACCAGAAACAATTCATTCATGCCTACGCTCCATCACGTCATTTGCGCTACTTGATTTCACAGATGCACTGTCCGCAGTCATTCTTGCAAAAGTTTGGAGGGATGCGGCAGGCTC
>NZ_JABULD010000798.1:0-509 GCF_014060985.1 Pseudomonas sp. MD195_PC81_125 | reverse complement strand
ACTGCCTTTGAGTCGCGGGGCGTTTCTTTGCGACGCAAGTGATTATCTGGCTGGTACTCAATCCATTCATCAACACCCCCACTACCCTGATCGAACTCCGGGGTGTGATGACCGCCTGCTACAGCGTGTTTCTCTGCTCATTGACGATTTACACTTTCCTCAAACTGCGTGAGGCCAAGCTCTACAACTACATCATGTCCCGGCTGCTGCTCGATCAGGCCTATAACGATACGTTGACCGAGATCCCCAACCGCCGGTCGTTCATGACCGTCGCGCAACAGCATCTGAAAGCCCTTCCTCGCGAGCATGACCACTATCTGGCAATGATCGACATCGACAACTTCAAGAAAGTGAATGATGTATACGGTCACGACATCGGCGATGAAGTGCTGAAGCGCGTGGCTGCCGACATCAAGACTGTGATGATGCAGCACGAATTCGCTCGTATGGGTGGCGAAGAGTTTGCGATTTATATGGCGGGCGTGCGCCGCGAGGATGTCGAGGCGCTG
>NZ_JABULD010000797.1:0-582 GCF_014060985.1 Pseudomonas sp. MD195_PC81_125 | reverse complement strand
ACATGCGCCCGACATCGGTGAGCACCACTTGTCGGCCTTCGCGGCTGAACAGGCGCATGCCGAGCATCTTTTCCAGAATCTGCACCTGACGGCTGACCGCGCTTTGCGTCAGCGACAGTTCGTGGGCGGCGCGGGTGTAGCTTTCATGGCGTGCAGCGGCCTCGAAGGCCAGCAATAACGACATGGAAGGGGTGAGGGTTCGCGGATTCATTCGTTTTAGTCATGGATTACGGGTCGATTTTACGTTTGTTCCGAAGGCACCAAGCAATGAACATAAGCACCATGAGATGGCGGGAGCGTGACGTAATCATTCATTGCGCACAACTGTTCACCGCCACACGGCCCGATTTTGACCGAGATTTCCCGACCGATGATTGCCCAGCTGGCGCCCGCCGCCGCATTGACCACGGATTACCAACAGTTCCTCAAAGCCCTGAAAGCCAGTGGCTTTCGTGGTGAGATCAGTGCCGATTACGCCAGCCGCGTAGTGCTTGCCACCGACAACTCGATCTATCAGCGCCTGCCGCAAGCGGCGGTGTTTCCGATGGATGCCGAGGATGTGGCACGGGTCGCGCGATTGAT
>NZ_JABULD010000796.1:0-824 GCF_014060985.1 Pseudomonas sp. MD195_PC81_125 | reverse complement strand
CGTGGAGTTTGCTTTAAGGGTTTACCGATTCGGTCATCCGTTGAAAGCCAGCGCGATCAAACAGGAGGTATCAGGAAATGGGACCGAAGACGCAAAAGCTGCTCATCGTTCTTGATCAATTGATCGAGGTACTTGAATACGATGGAGACATGCACTGGAGCCAGTGGATGCGCAACACAAGAGCGCGTCTTCTTGCCTCTGATTATTCCGGGATCACCTACTTGTTATCGGCCTACGGTGGTATGGGCTCGTTCAATGATGTGGTTTTAGGGCAAAGTCGCGTCGATGGGGTATTTGCCTGGAAACCCGGCTACATCGAGTTGAACGAACAATTCGACACGTTGCGTGCCGAGGCAGCACAACTGGCCAAGGCAATCAGGGACTCGCAAAACTGACATTCCCTCGCCCCTCTCACTCATAAAACTTGCCGGCCAGCAAAATACTCGCACAGCGCTGCCATACGTTGGCTGAAGCGACTTCCGCCGCCACCTGCCTGGAACTGTCAATCGCCCAGGCACCTGCGGCTTCGAGAAACGCATCCACAGATCCATTTTCCCAACCCAAGGCGCTCCGCCCATAGGGGGACAGCGGTTCGTTCATCGTCTGCTCACGGGCGAAATCGGCACCCAGTGCCTGAATAAACGCAATGAACGATTGCTCGTCGTTCACACGCTCCAGCAATTCATCAAGATCATCAGTGCCAGACATCGTGGCAAATTCCTGTTGGTGAATGGGTTTGCCCGGGATGCTGCTATGCATCGACCAAAGGGTCAATCAGTCCGTCAAAACGGCCCCTGCGTCATCACCCGCGTCTCGATGATATT
>NZ_JABULD010000795.1:0-515 GCF_014060985.1 Pseudomonas sp. MD195_PC81_125 | reverse complement strand
TTCAGTTCTCCTTTCCAGAACGCCTCTTGCGCTTTCTTCAGTTCGCGGTCGCGACCGATGCGCGGAAATCCGAGGGAATGGGCCAGTGCCATGACAAACAACTCCAATGTCTTGTTGATGGCGGCCATTGTCGGGATCAGGCACTGGTGAGACAAACTCATTTTAATCTTGATGATCACAAGTTTCCCTCATGATCGAATGCCAGCTGTTTGCCCGCTGAAAACATGTTTTGCCCTGCAGGATATTCCTGCGCGAATCAAGCAATCGAGCGCGGTCACGACGCCCTTTGAATACTCAATGACGCCTTGATGTAAACCCTCTGAAACCGCGCCGTTGCAGGCTTTGATTCTGTTCTATGGTTAGATCGAAATGGCTGTATCTGCGGCTGACTAATGGTTGCGACAGATCATGTCTGCGCCTATGTTGCACGCGAGCTTTTCCCCGCGAATGGAACGCGATCAACACCACTACAAGAGGTGAAGAAATGTCAAAGGATTCACGCCCTGCCGTACTTG
>NZ_JABULD010000794.1:0-580 GCF_014060985.1 Pseudomonas sp. MD195_PC81_125 | reverse complement strand
GAGGGCCATGGCGAGTATTCATTGGGGTTGGCGAAAGGCGCATGGTAACCAGTCGGTCACAGCGTCGCCAACGATAGATACCGTCGGACAATCCGAGTGAATTTTCCCGACGCGCCGCGATCCTTCTAATACCACAGGGAGGAATACGGGCTTTATGAACAACGCAAAACTGTTTGTCATCGATTACACCCTTCACGGCACGCCCAAATCGTTCATTATCCGCTCGGACAAAATGGACAACGCCGAGGCGTGGCACTGGGCAAGCTGTGATGCCGGCGTGGGTCGCATCCCGCGTTTCGGCCGGGAAAAAAGTGCAAAAGACCAGCAAACCGATGGCGGAGAAATTCGGCGTGGAAAACGTCACATGGCGACCGGCGAGCTAGACTCTCGCCAGGCAATGGGGACTCTTCGGGGGCGTACACAATGACCAGCATCTTCAGCCCGGCGCATCTGGATTATGGCCTGGACACCCTTTTCGGACGTATCACCAGAAGCGTGGACTGTCAGGTGGGTCTTGAAGCTGTCGAAGACGACCCCTATCGCTTCGCCCTGCCGCGTACCGGCGCGTTACCGGAGGACC
>NZ_JABULD010000793.1:0-1206 GCF_014060985.1 Pseudomonas sp. MD195_PC81_125 | reverse complement strand
GTGCTGTCGAGACGCAGCACCCGGTTGAGGCCGAGTTCGACGCTGGCGAGCAGCCCGGTGAGCAACATCAGCTTGATGCCGCGGTGCAGGGCGACGATGCCTGCGGTCATGTTGTGATAGGTCACACGGTCGAAACCGGCGTCGACCATCATCGATTTCAGGGTTTCCTGATTCGGGTGCATGCGGATCGATTCGGCCAGGTAGCGATAGCTTTCCGAGTCGTTGGTGATCAGCTTGCCCATCAACGGCATGAAGGCGAACGAGTAGGCGTCGTACGCCTTGGACATCAGTGCGTTGGTCGGCTTGGAGAATTCCAGCACCAGCAGACGGCCGCCGGGCTTGAGCACGCGCAGCATCGACCGCAGGGCGTCTTCTTTATGCGTCACGTTGCGCAGGCCGAAGGCGATGGTCACGCAGTCGAAATGGTTATCCGGGAACGGCAGCTTTTCCGCATCGGCCTGGACGAATTCGACGTTGCCCGACACACCCAGATCCAGCAGGCGGTCACGACCGACCTTGAGCATGGATTCGTTGATGTCGGCCAGCACCACCTGGCCGGTCGGGCCTACGAGGTGCGAGAACTTTTTGGTCAGGTCACCGGTGCCGCCGGCGATGTCGAGCACGCGGTTGCCTGCACGCACACCGGACAGTTCGATCGCGAAACGCTTCCACAGACGGTGCATGCCGCCCGACAGAAGGTCGTTCATCAGGTCGTATTTCGCGGCTACCGAGTGGAAAACCTCAGCGACTTTTTCCGCTTTCTGGCTTTCCGGAACGTTTTTGAAGCCGAAGTGAGTGGTGGGTTCGGCATCGCTGCCTTTGCGCTGATCAGTCATATCGCTGTCACCAAAAGAGAATGCGCGACATTCTAATCCCCAAGCCATGCTTTGTCTTGGAATGGCTAAAGGTAAGATGGGCAACCTTCGGGACGATTTGCCGCAGACGCGGTCAAGATTTACCGACACCCATTCATCAAGCAGGAGTCATTCAATGGCCAAAATCAGTGTTGGGCGTGCCCACAGCCTGGGCAAGGAAGCCGCCCGCGAGAAGGCCGACAAGCTGGCGCAGAAACTCTCTGATCAATATGGCCTGGAGCCGCAGTGGTCGGGCGACACCCTGAACCTCAAGCGCTCGGGCGTGAAAGGCGCGGTGCATGTGGCTGACGATTCGATCCGTGTCGATGTGGAGCTGGGCATCATGATGTCG
>NZ_JABULD010000792.1:0-523 GCF_014060985.1 Pseudomonas sp. MD195_PC81_125 | reverse complement strand
AATCTGGCTGTCGCAGCGGATTCCGAACTACCGGAACCTGATGAACAGTTACTCGGCGTTGACCGCGCAGCAAAAGTGACTGCAGCGTTGTGAATGTGAAAGCCTGCCCTGAAAAGCAGGCTTTTGTTTTTCGGTTTCAGTCTGCTGCAGGCGTGTCGAATCACTCAAACGTAATGAAAATTCGCAGGGAAAAGGGACGCTTCAAAACAGACACTCACTCAATGGGCTGCGCTCTATAAGTTTTATAGAGCCGCTGAACCTCAGGATCATCCAGGCTTTCATAGGTGATGCCCTCTTTATCCAGACCATCCAGTCCTTTTATGCCGCCAATCATTTCAGGCCACTCTTCACGGCTGGAGATGTCAATGATGAAAGGTGTCAGGTAACGATCCAGATGACCTTGGAAAGGATCTCGAATCTCGTCACTGAGGGCTCGCAGATATTCATCTTTGCTTGTCATTGCCCAGTTGATGGCGAATTTGGTCCGAAAGCACAGCTCCATGTATACGAGCAGGATCGTGCG
>NZ_JABULD010000440.1:0-23864 GCF_014060985.1 Pseudomonas sp. MD195_PC81_125 | reverse complement strand
CTGCTCGCGATTTTATTGCGCAGCAATCAAGCGTTTGAAGGTTCGACTTTACGCGTCAGCAGTTCGACAAACGCCTTGGCCATCGGCGATTTCTGATCCTTGCGCTGCACCAGCCACACCGCCGACACCGCCTCCGGATCGAGCAGCGGTCGATAGACCACGCCGTCGATGCGCATCCGCTGGTAGGACGCCGGCAATACCGAAACCCCAAGCCCCGCCGCGACCAATCCGATGATGGTCATCGCCTCACCGGCCTCCTGGGCAAAATGCGGGCTGAACCCGGCATCGCGGGCCAGACTGAGCAGTTGCGCATACAGCCCGCTGCCGTAGCTGCGCGGAAAGAACACGAACGGCTCCAGCGCCAGAGCCGAGAGAAACAGCCCCTCCTCACTGCCTTGGGCCAGCGGATGCTTGGAGCTGAGCACCGCCACCAAGGGCTCGCGCATCAACTCAACCACGCTCAGCGAATCCGGCAAACCCAGCGGACGCATGATGCCGACTTCGATCGACTCATCCACCAGCGCGTCCGCGACCATGGTGCTGCTCATCTCCCGCAGGTTCAGGTGCACCGCCGGGAAGCGCTGGCGAAACGAAAAAAATCGCCTGTGGAATGGTCGAGTTGAACGGCGCTGACGAGGTGAAGCCAATTTTCAATTCGCCCAGTTCACCGAGTTGCGCACGCCGGGCGACGTCCGCCGCTTTGTCGACCTGCGCCAGCACCAGCCGCGCCTCCTGCAGAAACAATCGGCCGGCCTCGCTCAGCTCGACCCGACGATTGGTGCGTTCGAACAACCGCGCGCCGACCTCTTGCTCCAGCGCCTGAATCTGCTGGCTCAGCGGTGGCTGAGAGATCCCCAGCACCTGTGCGGCGCGGCCGAAATGCAGTTCTTCGGCGACGGCGATGAAGTAGCGCAGATGACGCAATTCCATGGACACCCCATTAGGTCGTTAAAGCTATCAAACAGGTCGAACAATATATTGGATAGAAACATTAGCCAGCTATATGATTTTTTCATTGCCTGCCTGGCCGTGCCCTCCGAGGTCTGATGTGAAAACCGCCGCCGCCCCTCTTGCCCATGAAGTTCCGCCTGCCGCGGCGGACGATGTGATCGCCGAGCTGCAGGAGATCTACATCGAAAAAGGCACGCCGATGTTCATGCGCACAGTGCTCGCGCTGTTCAGTGGCGGCTTCGCGACCTTCGCTTTGCTGTATTGCGTGCAGCCGATGATGCCGCTGCTGTCCCACGAGTATGGAATCAACGCGGCGCAGAGCAGCCTGATTCTGTCGGTGGCGACCGGCATGCTGGCCTTCGGTCTGCTGATCACCGGGCCGATCTCCGACCGCGTCGGGCGCAAACCGGTGATGGTCGCGGCACTGTTCGCCGCCGCATTGTGCACGATCGCCAGTTCGATGATGCCGAGCTGGCACGGCGTGCTGATCATGCGCGCGCTGATCGGGCTGTCGCTGAGCGGCCTGGCGGCGGTGGCGATGACCTATCTGAGCGAAGAGATCCACCCGCAGCACATCGGCCTGGCGATGGGCCTGTACATCGGCGGCAACGCGATTGGCGGGATGAGCGGACGCTTGATTACCGGGGTGTTGATCGACTTCGTCAGCTGGCACACGGCGATGCTGGTGATCGGCGGCCTGGCGCTGGTCGCGGCGGCGGTGTTCTGGAAGATCCTCCCCGAATCGCGCAACTTCCGCTCACGCTCGCTGCATCCGCGCAGCCTGCTCGACGGCTTCACCATGCACTTTCGCGACGCCGGCCTGCCATTGCTGTTTCTTGAAGCCTTTGTGCTGATGGGCGCGTTCGTCACTCTGTTCAACTACATCGCTATCGCCTGCTGACGGCGCCGTACAACCTCGATCAGGTGTTCGTCGGCTTGCTGTCGGTGGTGTACCTGTCGGGCATCTACAGTTCGGCCAAAATCGGCTCGCTGGCGGACAAACTGGGGCGCCGTAAAGTGCTGTGGGCAACCATCGCACTGATGTTCGCCGGCCTTGCGCTCACGATGTTCACACCGCTGTTGCTGGTGATCATCGGCATGCTGATCTTCACGTTCGGCTTCTTCGGCGCGCACTCGGTGGCGAGCAGCTGGATCGGCCGGCGCGCGACCAAGGCCAAGGGCCAGGCGTCGTCGTTGTACCTGTTCAGTTATTACGCAGGCTCCAGCATTGCCGGGACGGCGGGTGGGGTGTTCTGGCATTTGGGCGGCTGGAATGGCATCGGCCTGTTTATTGGTGCGCTGTTGCTGGTGGCACTGCTGGTGGCGTTGAAACTGGCGAAGTTGCCGCCACTTGGTGGTGTGAAAGCTTAAAAGCAAAAGATCGCAGCCTGCGGCAGCTCCTACAGGGAAACGCGAATCCCAATGTAGGAGCTGCCGCAGGCTGCGATCTTTTGATCTTGTACAAAAACGCCCGGCATTGGCCGGGCGTTTTTTTATTGGGCGTCGATCACTCGTGATACTGCGCTGACAACTCGTGCACCGCACGCAGGAACGCGCCCGCATGCTCCGGATCGACCTCTGGGGTGATGCCGTGGCCGAGGTTGAACACGTGGCCGCTGCCCTTGCCGTAGCTGGCCAGAATGCGCCCGACCTCAGTGCGGATCGCTTCCGGTTTGGCGTAGAGCACGGTCGGGTCCATGTTGCCTTGCAGCGCGACCTTGTCGCCAACACGGGCGCGGGCATTGCCGATGTCGCAGGTCCAGTCCAGACCCAGTGCGTCGGCGCCGGCCTCGGCGATGCTTTCCAGCCACAGGCCGCCGTTCTTGGTGAAGAGGATCACCGGCACCTTGCGCCCGTCGTGTTCGCGAACCAGGCCGCTGACGATTTTCCTCATGTAGGCCAGGGAGAATTCCTGATACGCCGCCGCCGACAGGTTGCCACCCCAGGTATCGAAGATCTGCACCGCTTGCGCGCCGGCCTGGATTTGGCCGTTGAGGTAGCTGGTGACCGACTGCGCGAGTTTATCCAGCAGCAGGTGCATGGCTTGCGGGTTGTCGTAGAGCATCGCCTTGGTTTTGCGGAAGTCTTTCGACGAACCGCCTTCGACCATGTAGGTCGCCAAGGTCCACGGGCTGCCGGAGAAGCCGATCAGCGGCACACGGCCGTTCAGCTCGCGGCGGATGGTGCTGACCGCGTCCATCACATAGCCGAGATCCTTGTGTGGATCAGGGATCGGCAACGCGTCGATGTCGGCCAGGGTGCTGACGACTTTCTTGAAGCGCGGACCTTCACCGGTCTCGAAGTACAGGCCCTGGCCCATCGCATCGGGGATGGTGAGGATGTCGGAAAACAGGATCGCCGCGTCCAGTTGCGGGTAGCGGTCGAGCGGTTGCATCGTGACTTCGCAAGCGAATTCCGGATTCATGCACAGGCTCATGAAATCACCGGCCTGGGCACGGCTGGCGCGGTATTCAGGCAGGTAGCGGCCGGCCTGGCGCATCATCCACACCGGGGTGACGTCAACGGGTTGCTTGAGCAGGGCGCGGAGGAAACGGTCGTTCTTCAGGGCAGTCATGTCGGCATCCGGAAAAAAAAGTGCGGGCATTTTCTCAGAGCGTGACGCAAAAGGCACGGATGCAGGTCAGCCTTTTGTCTATCGGGTCAATTTATTGCGTTGGAAATGCGTTATCAGCAACACCGAGAAACAACTGTGGGAGCGAGCCTGCTCGCGAATAGGCCGGTACATCCAACAGTGAAGTTGCTGACAGACCGCTTTCGCGAGCAGGCTCGCTCCCACAGGGTTATTGCGTTTGGTTCAGGATCCGAAGTTAGACGCCCAGGTAATCGAGGATCCCTTCAGCCGCATTGCGCCCTTCGAAGATCGCCGTCACCACCAGGTCGGAACCGCGCACCATGTCGCCACCGGCGAAGATTTTCGGGTTGCTGGTCTGGTGCTTGTACTGACCTTGCTCAGGCGCGACGACGCGGCCTTGGCTGTCGGTCTGGATTTCGAACTGTTCGAACCACGGTGCCGGGCTTGGACGGAAACCGAAGGCGATGACCACGGCGTCGGCCGGGATGATCTCTTCGGAGCCCGGGATCGGCTCGGGGCTGCGACGGCCACGGGCGTCCGGTTCGCCGAGACGGGTCTCGACCACCTTCACGCCTTCGACCTTGTCTTCACCGACGATCGCGATCGGCTGACGGTTGTAGAGGAATTTCACGCCTTCTTCCTTGGCGTTCTTCACCTCTTTGCGCGAGCCGGGCATGTTCGCTTCGTCACGACGATAGGCGCAGGTCACCGACTTGGCGCCCTGACGGATCGAGGTGCGGTTGCAGTCCATCGCCGTGTCGCCACCACCGAGCACCACAACCTTCTTGCCTTTCATGTCGACGAAATCTTCCGGCGACTTTTCAAAGCCCAGGTTGCGGTTGACGTTGGCGATCAGGAAGTCCAGCGCGTCGTAGACGCCCGGCAGATCCTCACCGGCAAAGCCGCCCTTCATGTAGGTGTAGGTGCCCATGCCCATGAACACCGCATCGTATTCGGCGAGCAGTTGCTCCATGGTCACGTCCTTGCCGACCTCGGTGTTGAGGCGGAATTCGATGCCCATCCCGGTGAAGACTTCGCGGCGATTGCTCAGCACGGTCTTCTCAAGCTTGAACTCGGGAATGCCGAAGGTCAGCAGACCGCCGATTTCCGGGTTCTTGTCGAACACCACCGGGGTCACGCCGCCACGTACCAGCACGTCAGCACAGCCCAGACCTGCCGGGCCGGCACCGATGATTGCGACACGCTTGCCGGTCGGTTTGACCTTGGACATGTCCGGGCGCCAGCCCATGGCGAATGCGGTGTCGGTGATGTATTTCTCGACCGAACCGATGGTCACCGCGCCGAAACCGTCGTTGAGGGTGCAGGCACCCTCGCACAGACGATCCTGCGGGCAGACCCGGCCGCAGACTTCCGGCAGGGTGTTGGTCTGGTGCGACAGCTCGGCGGCCTGGAGGATGTTGCCCTCGGCCACCAGCTTCAGCCAGTTGGGAATGAAGTTGTGCACCGGGCACTTCCATTCGCAATACGGGTTGCCGCAACCCAGGCAGCGGTGGGCCTGGTCGGCCGACTGCTGGGGTTTGAACGGTTCGTAGATCTCGACGAACTCTTTCTTGCGTTGACGCAACAGTTTCTTCTTCGGATCCTTGCGCCCGACATCGATGAACTGGAAGTCGTTATTCAGACGTTCAGCCATTGTTAAAACCTCATCAAACTCTTCAGGCGCATATCACTGCGGGTTGGCACGAGTGCTGGAAAGCAACGATTTCAGGTTGGCAGCCTTAGGCTTGACCAGCCAGAAACGACGCAGGTAGTCATCAAGGTTCTCGGCGAGTTCACGACCCCACTCGCTCTCGGTTTCCTTGACGTACTCGTTCAGCACGTTCTGCAAGTGGCTGCGGTAGGCTTCCATCGCCTCGCCGCTGATCCGCTGGATTTCCACCAGTTCGTGGTTGACCCGGTCAACGAAGGTGTTGTCCTGGTCGAGCACGTAGGCGAAACCACCGGTCATGCCAGAGCCGAAGTTGTAACCGGTCTTGCCCAGGACGCAGACGAAACCACCGGTCATGTACTCGCAGCAGTGATCGCCAGTGCCTTCCACAACCGTGTGGGCACCGGAGTTACGCACGGCAAAACGCTCGCCTGCGGTGCCGGCAGCAAACAGCTTGCCGCCGGTGGCGCCGTACAGGCAGGTGTTGCCGATGATGGCGCTGTTCTGAGTCTGATAGACGCTGCCCTTCGGCGGCACGATGACCAGTTTGCCGCCGGTCATGCCTTTGCCGACGTAGTCGTTGGCGTCGCCTTCCAGGTACATGTTCAGACCGCCGGCGTTCCACACGCCGAAGCTCTGACCGGCCGTCCCTTTGAAGCGGAAGGTGATCGGCGCATGGGCCATGCCCTGATTGCCGTGCTTGCGCGCGATTTCGCCGGAGATCCGCGCACCGATCGAACGGTCGCAGTTGCAGATGTCCAGGTCGAACTCGGCGCCGCTGAGGTCATTGATCGCCGACGTCGCCATGTCGACCATTTTCTCGGCCAGCAGGCCCTGGTCGAATGGCGGGTTGCGCTCAACGCCGCAGAATTGCGGTTTGTCCGCCGGGATGTGATCGCTGCCCAGCAGGGGGGTCAGATCCAGGTGATGCTGCTTGGCGGTCTGGCCTTCGAGGACTTCCAGCAGATCGGTGCGACCGATCAGCTCTTCGAGCGAGCGCACGCCGAGCTTGGCCAGCCACTCACGGGTTTCTTCGGCGACGTAGGTGAAGAAATTCACCACCATATCGACGGTGCCGATGTAGTGATCCTTGCGCAGCTTCTCGTTCTGGGTCGCGACGCCGGTGGCGCAGTTGTTCAGATGGCAGATACGCAGATATTTGCAGCCCAGGGCGATCATCGGCGCAGTACCGAAGCCGAAGCTTTCGGCGCCGAGGATCGCGGCCTTGATCACGTCGAGGCCGGTTTTCAGGCCACCGTCGGTCTGCACCCGGACTTTGCCGCGCAGGTCGTTGCCGCGCAGGGTCTGGTGGGTTTCAGCCAGGCCGAGTTCCCACGGAGCGCCCGCGTATTTGATCGAGGTCAGCGGCGAAGCACCGGTACCACCGTCGTAGCCGGAGATGGTGATCAAGTCCGCGTAGGCCTTGGCCACACCGGCGGCGATGGTGCCGACGCCCGCTTCCGCTACCAGTTTCACCGAGACCAGCGCCTTCGGGTTGACCTGTTTCAGGTCGAAAATCAGCTGCGACAAGTCCTCGATCGAGTAGATGTCGTGGTGCGGCGGTGGCGAAATCAGGGTCACGCCCGGCACTGCGTAACGCAGCTTGGCGATCAACCCGTTGACCTTACCGCCCGGCAGTTGCCCGCCCTCGCCCGGCTTGGCGCCCTGAGCGACCTTGATTTGCAGCACTTCGGCGTTGACCAGGTATTCCGGAGTGACCCCGAAACGGCCGGTCGCGACCTGCTTGATTTTCGAGCTCTTGATGGTGCCGTAGCGCGCCGGGTCTTCGCCGCCTTCGCCGGAGTTGGAACGCGCACCGAGGCGGTTCATGGCTTCGGCCAGGGCTTCGTGAGCTTCCGGCGACAGGGCGCCCAGCGAGATACCGGCGGAGTCGAAGCGCTTGAGCACCGATTCCAGCGGTTCGACTTCACTGATGTCCAGCGGCGTATCGAGGGTCTTGACCTTGAACAGGTCACGGATCATCGACACCGGACGGTTGTCCACCAGCGAGGTGTATTCCTTGAACTTGGCGTAGTCACCCTGCTGCACGGCGGCTTGCAAAGTGTTGACCACGTCCGGGTTGTACGCGTGGTATTCGCCACCGTGGACGAACTTCAGCAGACCGCCCTGCTGGATCGGCTTGCGCGGACTCCAGGCTTCGGTGGCCAGTGCTTTCTGCTCGGCTTCGATGTCGACGAAACGCGCACCCTTGATGCGGCTCGGCACACCACGGAAGCTCAGCTCGCACACTTCTTCGGACAGACCGATGGCTTCGAACAGCTGTGCACCGCGATAGGACGCGATGGTCGAGATGCCCATCTTCGACAGGATCTTCAACAGACCTTTGGTGATGCCTTTGCGGTAATTCTTGAACACCTCGTAGAGGTCACCCAGCACTTCACCGGTACGGATCAGGTCGCCCAGCACTTCGTAGGCCAGGAACGGATACACCGCCGAGGCGCCGAAACCGATCAGCACCGCAAAGTGATGCGGATCGCGGGCGGTCGCGGTTTCCACGAGGATGTTGGAGTCGCAGCGCAGGCCTTTTTCGGTCAGGCGGTGGTGCACCGCGCCGGTGGCCAGCGATGCGTGGATCGGCAGCTTGCCCGGAGCAATATGGCGGTCACTCAGGACGATCTGGGTACGCCCGGCACGCACGGCTTCTTCAGCCTGATCGGCAACGTTGCGGATCGCCGCTTCGAGGCCGACGCTTTCGTCGTAGTTGAGGTCGATGATCTGCCGCTCGAAACCCGGGCGGTCGAGGTTCATCAGCGAGCGCCACTTGGCCGGCGAGATCACTGGCGAGCTGAGGATCACGCGCGAGGCGTGCTCCGGCGATTCCTGGAAGATGTTGCGCTCGGCCCCGAGGCAGATTTCCAGCGACATCACGATCGCTTCACGCAGCGGGTCGATTGGCGGGTTGGTGACCTGCGCGAACTGCTGGCGGAAATAGTCGTACGGCGTACGCACGCGCTGCGACAGCACGGCCATTGGCGTGTCGTCGCCCATCGAACCCACGGCTTCGTAGCCTTGTTCGCCAAGCGGACGCAGCACCTGATCACGCTCTTCGAACGTGACCTGATACATCTTCATGTATTGCTTGAGCTGATCGACGTCGTAAAACGCCGAACCGTGATCGTTGTCTTCCATGGTCGCCTGGATACGCAGGGCGTTCTTGCGCAGCCATTGCTTGTACGGATGACGGGACTTCAGACGGTTGTCGATTGCGTCGGTGTCGAGGATCTGCCCGGTTTCGGTGTCCACGGCGAGGATCTGGCCCGGGCCGACACGGCCCTTGGCGATCACGTCTTGCGGCTGGTAATTCCAGACGCCGATTTCCGACGCAACGGTGATGAAGCCGTTGGTGGTGGTGACCCAGCGCGCCGGACGCAGACCGTTACGGTCGAGCAGGCACACCGCGTAACGACCGTCGGTCATTACCACGCCAGCCGGGCCGTCCCACGGCTCCATGTGCATCGAGTTGTACTCGTAGAACGCTCGCAGATCCGGGTCCATGGTTTCAACGTTCTGCCACGCTGGCGGAATGATCATCCGCACGCCACGGAACAGGTCGATGCCACCGGTGACCATCAATTCGAGCATGTTGTCCATGCTCGAGGAGTCGGAACCGACACGGTTGACCAGCGGCCCGAGTTCTTCCAGATCCATCAGATCGTTGGTGAACTTGGTCCGACGGGCCTGCGCCCAGTTGCGGTTACCGGTAATGGTGTTGATCTCGCCGTTGTGCGCGAGGAAGCGGAATGGCTGGGCCAGCGGCCATTTCGGCAGGGTGTTGGTGGAGAAGCGCTGGTGGAACACGCAGATTGCGGTTTGCAGGCGCTGGTCACCCAGGTCCGGATAGAACGCGGCCAGGTCGGCCGGCATCATCAAACCTTTATAGATGATGGTCTTGTGCGAAAAGCTGCAGATGTAGTGGTCGGTGTCGGCGGCGTTGGCCACCGACGAGCGACGACGGGCGCTGAACAGCTTGACCGCCATGTCCTGATCGCTCAGGCCTTCACCGCCGATGTACACCTGCTCGATTTGCGGCAGACGCTCAAGGGCCAGGCGGCCGAGGACGCTGGTGTCGATCGGCACTTTGCGCCAGCCGATCAGTTGCAGGCCTTCAGCGAGGATCTCGCGGTTCATGTTCTCGCGAGCGGCTTCGGCCTTGACCGGATCCTGATTGAAGAAGACCATGCCCACGGCATATTGCTTGGGCAGCTCGACGCTGAAGTTTTCCTGGGCCATCGCCCGCAGGAACGCGTCAGGCTTTTGAATCAGCAGACCGCAACCGTCACCGGTCTTGCCGTCGGCATTAATCCCACCGCGGTGGGTCATGCAGGTCAGGGCCTCGATGGCCGTTTGCAAAAGGGTATGACTGGGCTCGCCCTGCATATGGGCTATCAGGCCGAAACCGCAGTTATCCTTGAATTCATCTGGTTGGTACAGACCTGCTTTCATAGACACTTTCTCACCAGGCTGCCTCTTTACGAGGCAAATTTCTTTTCAATTCAACCACTTGCTTGCCGCGCCGAACGTACGCCGGCTTTGCGGGGGCAAAAGGGTGGTCATTGTACACAGCGACACAGACGCTCACAAATTTGACGACGAAATGTCGCAAATTCATGTCGCATTTGTGAAAGGTTTAAAGCGATCTGCTGTGCTAGTCAAAACTTTTTTTAATTCTGACTGCAACGACTCAAAGACTACTGTGACGCAGACACCACAAGGCACGCGACCCGTAGGGGCGGCGCGCACTTGTAGAAATTTTGAGGTGCTTGGAGAGGCGGCCTGGGTAAGACCGCCGAATCTTCAGCGAGTTGTTGCCAGTTCCTGTTGGACGCTGGCGACAGTGCGAGGCCAAGGTTTACCAGCCTGAACCTTCGCTGGCAAGGCCTTGATGGCAGAAACGGCTGCATCACGATTGGCGAAGTTGCCGTAGGTGATCACGTAGAGTGGCTTGCCGTTGAGGACTTTCTTGAAATAACGGTACTCGCCGCCCTGCTCCTTGACGAAGTTTTGCGCGGTCGCTTCGGAGCTGGTGCCGAGGATCTGCACCACATAGTTGCTGGTCGGCTGACCGGCGTACCAGCTGCCACCGGCAGCCTTGGCCACGGTAACCGGCTTCTCGGCCGGTTTGGCGGCAGCAACAGGCTTGGCCGGCGCCGGGGCCGGTTTGGCCGCTGGCGCTGCCGGAGCAGGCTTGGCGGTGGCGACCTGAGTCGGTGCCGGGGTCGGCTTGGCCGCCGGAACAGGCACTGGCGTCGGCGCTGGACCGGCCGGAACACCTGCCGGTGGTGCGGAAGTCGTTACGGTTGGCGGCGTCGCGCTGGAACCTTCAACCGGCACGCCATCGTCACCTTCGGTGATGCCGCCTGCGGCCTCAGCCAACGGGCCGCGCATCACCGGCTGCGAGTTACCGACCAGCGGCAGCGGCATCGGCTGGGTATTGCCGGCGAACTCGACGTTCGGCGCGCCACCCTTGGCGCCTTGGCCCAACGGCAGTTGTGCCTGTTCGTTGGCAGGTGCGCCGGTGGTTGGTGCCTTGTTGCGACCCGGCATCAGCCAGGCGGCGGCGACCGCGACCACAACGACGGCGGAAATCGCCAATACGTGTTTCTTCGGCATGTTGAACCCCATACTTGGACGCTTGACCGCAGAGCGGCTGGCAATCATGACTTCGATCAGTGCATCGCGAGCGACCTGGTTGATGTTGCCAGGCCAACCCTCCGAGCTTTCGTGAATCTCAGAGATCTGATCCGCGGTAAAAAGTTCGACACCCCGGCCCGCACCTTCGAGCCGTTGGTCGAGATATTCGCGGGTCTCTTCTTCGGTGTACGGCTGCAATTCGATGACGTGGAAGCGCTCTTCCTCAAGGTGCAAGGCCTCGAGCTGCGCGATCAGCGACGATTCACCGAACAGGAACACGTGCGGACGCCCTTCCGGTGCACCGGCACCCAGCGCCATCAGCGCTTCGAGCGCAGATTCGTCGAGCTGCTCGGCGTCATCCACCAACAGATAGACTTCCTGCCCGGTCAGCGCCAACTGCACCACTTGCGCCAGAATCGCGCCGACCTCGGCCTGCCCAACATCCAGCGCCTGAGCAACCTGACGCAGCACGCCGGCGGCATCGCCCGCTCCACGGGCCGATACCACAACGCTTTGCACCGATTGCTTGTTGGTGCTGGCTACCAGCGCCTGGCGCAGCAGGGTCTTGCCGCTGCCTTGCGGGCCAGTGACCACCAGCAGCAACTGGCTGTAACGCGCCAGATGGTGCAGTTGCCCCAGCACCGGCTTGCGCTGGGCCGGGAAGAATTTGAAGCCCGGCACCCGCGGCGCGAAAGGGTCGTGACTTAACTGGAAATGGCCGAGGAACGCCTCGTCGGCATGCAAACTAGTCATCGGAATCTTATTAACCTTTAAGCTGAGCCAGAGCGCGGTAATCCGCTCCCAGCGTGGCCTGTAGAACCTCTTTCGGATAATCGGCGGTCACCACCGCTTCGCCCATCCGGCGCAGCAGCACCAGGCGCAGACGACCGTCGATCACTTTTTTATCAATTGCCATGTGTTCGAGAAAATCGGCTTCGGTCATTTCTTCCGGCGGGATCACCGGCAGACCGGCACGCTGGAACAGACGAATGCCGCGATCACGTTCCTGTTCGCTGATCCAGCCCAGGCGCGCGGACATGTCCAGCGCCATCACGGTGCCAGCGGCGACCGCCTCACCATGCAACCAGACACCATAGCCCATGTGGGTCTCGATGGCGTGGCCGAAGGTGTGGCCGAGGTTGAGCGTGGCACGCACGCCGGTTTCCTTCTCATCGGCACCGACCACCGCAGCCTTGGCCGCGCAGGAACGCTCGATGGCGTAGGTCAGGGCCTTCTGATCCAGTGCGCGCAGGGCGTC
Organism: Pseudomonas sp. MD195_PC81_125; assembly: GCF_014060985.1. Lineage (NCBI taxonomy): Bacteria > Pseudomonadati > Pseudomonadota > Gammaproteobacteria > Pseudomonadales > Pseudomonadaceae > Pseudomonas > Pseudomonas sp. MD195_PC81_125. Next base: position 11,741 of record NZ_JABULD010000440.1, on the reverse strand, counting down.
GATGTTTTCTTCAAGCCAGCTCAGGAACGGCTCGTCGCAGATCAGCCCGTACTTGATGACTTCGGCCAGACCGGCCGACAGCTCACGCGCCGGCAGGGTTTTCAGCGATGCGGTATCGATCAGCACGACGTTCGGCTGATAGAACGCGCCAACCATGTTCTTGCCCAAAGGATGGTTGATACCGGTCTTGCCACCCACCGACGAATCGACCTGGGACAGCAGCGTGGTAGGAATCTGGATGAAATCGACGCCGCGCTGGTAGCAGGCGGCGGCAAAACCGGCCATGTCACCGATGACCCCGCCGCCGAGGGCGATGATCGTGGTTCGACGGTCGTGACGGGCGGTCAGCAGGCCGTCGAAGATCAGTTGCAGGGTTTCCCAGTTCTTGAAGGCTTCGCCGTCCGGCAACACCACGGAAATCACCGAGAACGGCGCAAGGCTGCGGGTCAGACGTTCGAGATAGAGCGGCGCCACGGTCTCGTTGGAGATGATTGCCACCTGCCGCCCGTGGATATGCGGCGCCAGCAACTCGGGCTGATCCAACAAACCTTCGCCAATATGAATCGGGTAGCTGCGCTCGCCTAGATCGACCTTGAGTGTCTGCATGTGTCCCCACAGTGAAGATGGAAGCAGGCGTCCTGCCTTGAATTATTGGATGTCCGCGACCTTTAGCTGATGTGACGCCGCTCGCACGCCATCCGCCACAACCTCGACGGCGGTGACCGGACGCCGAGGATAGCGCATTTCGGGCGGCGCTTTAACGGGGTGGAAGCTGTGCCAGACGGTCGAGAATATCGAGCACTACCATGCGCGGTGGCCGTTCGTCGGTTTCCACCACCAGATCGGCGATCTCCCGATAGAGCGGATCGCGGATCTCCAGCAGGTCTCGCAGGGTTTTCGCCGGATCGGCGGTGCGCAGCAAAGGACGATTGCGATCGCGCGACGTACGCCCGACCTGCTGCTCGACGGAGGCGTGCAGATACACCACCCGTCCGCCCGCGTGCAGGGCCTTGCGGTTGGCATCACGCATCACCGCGCCGCCACCGGTCGCCAGCACCACGCCGTCGAACGCGCACAGCTCGGCGATCATCGCCTGCTCACGGTCACGAAAGCCGGGCTCGCCTTCCTTGTCGAAGATCCACGGGATATTGGCGCCCGTGCGCAGTTCAATTTCCTTGTCGGAATCTTTGAACGGCAGGCGCAGCTCTTTGGCCAGCAACCGGCCGATGGTGCTTTTTCCAGCGCCCATCGGTCCTACAAGAATCAAATTTCGCACAGAATCAACGACTCACAGCAATCGCCTGGTTATTCATGATACGCGGAGTGAGAAATACCAGCAGCTCGGATTTTTTCTCCGAAACCACATCACGCCGGAAAAGGCGGCCAAGATACGGCACATCGCCAAGAAATGGCACCTTATCTACGACCTTGCTTTGAGTATTTGAGAAAACGCCCCCAATCACGATGGTCTCACCGTCGTTTACCAGTACTTTGGCGTTGACTTCGTTCTTCTTGATCGGCGGCACATCCTGCACCTTGTTCAGGTAGTCCGGTTCGTCCTTGGTGACCTTGACCTCCATGATGATGCGGTTGTCGGGGGTGATCTGCGGCGTCACTTCCAGCGACAGCGAAGCCTCCTTGAACGACACCGACGTCGCACCGCTGGAACTGGCTTCCTGGTACGGAATCTCGGTGCCTTTGAGGATTTTCGCGGTCTCCTTGTCGGAGGTAACCACTTTCGGCTGGGAGACGATTTCACCATTGCCGGTCTTTTCCATGGCGGTCAGCTCAAGATCGAGCAACACATTGTCGGTGATAAAAGCGATGCCGATCCCGGATGTGTTACCGACCGTGCCCATGTCGACGAACGGCGAGTTGGTGCTGGTACTGCCCGGTGTGCCGATGGTGGTCGAGGTGCCGTTACTGACCCCGGAGGTGTTCCAGTTGCCCTTGTTCTGGATCGAACCGCCCCAGCGCACGCCCAGGCTCTTGTCGTAATCAACGTTGGCTTCGACGATCCGCGCTTCGATCATCACCTGACGCACCGGGATATCCAGCTGCGCCACGATCCGCCGCAGTTCGTCGAGGCGATCCTGGGTCTGGTAGGCAATGATGTTGTTGGTCCGTTCATCGACCGTGATCGAGCCGCGTTCATCGATTTTCGCTTCGGCGCTGGTGACCGACTGGAACAGCTTGGCAATGTCCGCCGCTTTGGCGTAGTTCACTTGCAGCAGCTCGCGACGCAGCGGTGCCAACTCAGCGATCTGCTTCTGCGATTCCAGTTCCTGGCGTTCGCGGGCGGCGATTTCGTCGGCCGGCGCCACCAGCAACACGTTGCCGATCTTGCGTTTATCCAGCCCCTTGGTCTTCAGCACCAGATCCAGCGCCTGGTCCCACGGCACGTTCTGCAGACGCAAGGTGATCCCGCCCTGCACCGTATCGCTGGCCACCAGATTGAGGTTGGTGAAATCGGCGATCAGTTGCAGCACCGAGCGCACGTCGATGTCCTGGAAATTCAGCGAAAGCTTTTCGCCGCTGTAGCTGTTGCGGTCGGCATTGCGCTTTTGCAGATCATCGACGGTCATCGGGCGAATGCTGACGGTCAGCTTGTTATCGGTCTGGTAGGTGGAATAGTCGAACGTGCCGCTGGGTTCGACGGTGATGACCGCACGATCGCCAGTGGCGGCGGCATTGACGAACTGCACCGGGGTGGCGAAGTCCTTGACGTCGAGGCGTACCCGCAGCCTGTCGGGCAACTGGGTGCGGGCAAAGCTGAGAATGATCTTGCCGTCATGCTCCTGGATGTCGGGGGCGATGGTCGGGTCGGAAAGGTCGATGACCACGTTCCCCTCCCCTGCAGTACCGCGCTGGAAATCGACGCCACGAATGGTTTTGGCGGCAGGGGTGTAAGCCTTCGCCGGAGCCGCAACCGGTCGCGGCGCAGCAGCGGCAGGCCTTGGCGCAGCAGGCTTGGCGCCCTGCCCGACCACCACGAACAGATTGTTGCCCTCGACCCGTGAGGTATACGGCGTCAGTTGCGTCAGATTGATGATCAGACGCGTACGGTCGCTGGCTTCGACCACTGTCGCACTGCGGGCGTTGCCGCTGCCCAGATCGCGGGTCTTGTTCGTCAGTTGGCTGGCGACACCCGGCAGATCCAGGGCGATTCGCGCCGGCGATTCGGTGGTGTAGCCCTTGGGTTGCGGTGGCGGGCCGTCAAACGCCAGCTTCAACTCGATACGGTCACCCGGTAACGCCGCAACATCCAGCGCCTGGAGACTGGCCGCCTGAACCATCGGTGAAAGCAGCGCTATCCATAGCGAAAAACCGAGGGTGGAGAAAATCCTGTTCATTGTTCGACTTCCACTATGAGTGCTCTTTCAAAGGAATGGTTCGCGGACGTTCCAGCCAGGCGCCTTCGCCGTCGGGCACGATCTCGACCACATCGACCTGAGTGGCGCTGATAGCGACAATGCGCCCATCGTTGCGCCCCAGGTAGTCGCCGACTTTCAACCGATGCACACCGCCCGCCCCACGCAGCAACGCAAAGGAGCCGGAGGCATTGGAGATCGTGCCGACCATTTCAAACTGCTCGATGTTGAAACCTTCGAGGTATTGCTTGACCCGGTTGGGGTCGGGTTTGACGTTACGCGAGCCGCGCTGGTGCCCGGCCAGATCGACTCGCACCTGACGCGAGAACGGGCTGCGCAGGTTGGCCGCGCTGTAGGTGAACGTGGGATAGGAATGAAACGTCGGCGTCGGCTCGATCCGGCCGGCCGGCCGCAGACGTACTTCGTTCATGTAAGCGTCGAGGTCACTGAACTCGTCACTGCTGCCGCAACCACTGAGGCCGAACAACAGCACTGACAGGGCGAAAAAACGAAACGGGGTCATTTGTCCAACCCCTTGTCGTTGTAGCGGTATGTCTTGGCGAGGATGTTCATACGCAGCTTCGTCCCGCCGTCGGGGCTGGCAGGTGCCAGTTCGAAATCGTGCAAGGTGACGATCCGTGGCAACCCGGCAACCCCACTGACGAACGTCGCAAGGTCGTGGTAAGCCCCGGTGACGGTGATCTGGATCGGCAACTCGATGTAGAACGGCTGAGTCACTTCCGGCAGCAGTTTGATCTCTTCGAATTCGAGACCGCTGCCCAGCCCGGTGCGGGTGATGTCTTCGAGTAATCCCGGGACTTCGGTGTCGCTGGGCAACTGCCGCAGGAGCACGCCAAAAGTGTTTTCCATCTCCTTCATCTGCTGGGTGTACAACTCCAGGTTGGCGGCCATGCGCGCCTTGCTGGCGAATTGCTCTTTCAAGGTGTCTTCTTCCTGACGCCTGGCTTCCAGCTGGTTTTCCATGTCGCTGATGAAAAAGTTGTAGCCAAGCGCCAGCACCAGCACCGCCAGGAACACGCCCGCGATGCTTTTCACCGCGGCCGGCCAGGAGCCGATATTGCTGGTGTCCAGATCGTTGAAGTCGATATTGCGCAGACTTTGCAGCCATTCGGACGGTTTCATTTGTCGCCCTCCGTCACGGCCGGCTGGGTCTGACGAACGGTCAGCTGAAAGACGTTGGCCTGGTCCACCTGACCGGCAGTCGTCGCTTTCACTTCATTGAGACTCGGCGCGTCGAACCAGTCGGAGGCATCCAGATTGCGCATCAGCTCCGAAACGCGATTGTTCGACTCCGCTGCGCCGCTGATCGACAGCGTCTTGCCGGCCAGTTTCACGCTGGTGAAATACACCCCGTCCGGCAGCGTGCGCGCCAGTTGGTCGAAGATCCGCCCGCTGATCTGCCGGTTGCCCTGCAAGTCCTGGATGATGCGCATGCGCTCGACCAGTTGCTGGCGCCGTGCCTTGAGTTCGCTGATCTGCTTGATTCGTTCGTCGACCACGGCAATCTGTTTGCCGATGTAGGCATTGCGTGCGGCCTGCCGCTCGATGGCGGTACTGAAGACCTGATCGGCGATAAATACCGCGCCCACCGAGCCGACGAAGACCCCGATGAGAATCAGCAGGAAGCGCTTGCGCCGCTCTTCGCGGCGCTCTTCACGCCAGGGGAGAAGGTTGATCCGCGCCATCAGTCGAAACTCCTGAGCGCGAGCCCGCAGGCGATCATCAGGGCCGGCGCGTCACTGGCCAGGGCCCCGGCGTTGACCTTGCTGCTCAAGGACATGTCGGAAAACGGGTTGGCGACCTGGGTCGGGGTGCCCAGACGCTGCTCGATCAGGCGATCCAGCCCCGGTACCGAGGCTGTGCCGCCGGCCAGCAGAATATGATCGACCGAATGGTACTGCCCGGAGGCGAAAAAGAACTGCAATGAGCGCGAGACCTGCTGCACCAGGGCGTCACGGAATGGCTGCAACACCTCGCTGACATAGTCATCCGGCAGACCGCCCTGCTTTTTCGCCAGTCCGGCCTGCTCGACGGTCAGACCGTAGCGGCGCTGGATTTCCTCGGTCAGTTGCCGGCCACCGAACAGTTGCTCGCGGGTATAGATGATGCGGCCGTTGTGCAGGACGCTGAGGGTGGTCATGGTGGCGCCGATGTCCACCACGGCGACAGTCAGGCGCTCCTGCGAGGCGGCCAATTGAGTGGCGAGCAGGCCGAACGAGCGTTCCAGCGCGTAGGCCTCGACGTCGACCACGCGCGCAGTCAGCCCGGCCAGCGCCAGCGCTGCCTCGCGCACTTCGACATTCTCCTTGCGACAGGCGGCCAGCAGCACGTTGACCCGCTCCGGGTTGCGCGGCGACACACCCTGGACCTCGAAATCGATGGCGACCTCGTCCAGCGGATAGGGGATGTATTGATCGGCCTCGATCTTGAGCTGGTTTTCCAGTTCGTCATCGGTCAGCCCGGCATCCATCTCGATGATCTTGGTAATCACCGCTGAACCGGCCACCGCCACCGCCACGCTTTTGAGGCCGGTCCGCGCCTTGACCAGCACGCGGGACAAGGCATTGCCCACGCCTTCGAGCTCGGCGATGTTCTTTTCAACCACGGCGTTGGGCGGCAGCGGCTCAACCGCGTAGGCCTCGACGCGGTAGCGGTCACCCTGACGGCTCAGTTCCAAAAGCTTCACCGAAGTGGAGCTGATGTCGATCCCCAGTAACGCATTGGTCTTTTTATTGAAGAGTCCCAGCACTACCAATTCCCTATGACTTTCCGTGAGTTACGGACTCTGTAATACGCATTGCGTTCCTTCACCCCGCCTTGACAGAAGCGCAAATGACGCCCCCAGCAGAAAAGTGCTTATAATGCCCAGCGTTTTTTTCCGCTTTTTACTGCCGGCCCAGGCTGTTCCGTGTGTTACCGGAACCCTGTCGCCACATTCATTCTTTGCCCTGGATGCCCAAAAGCCTTGATTCGTCTGCTGAAATTTTTCGGTTGGTCCATCGTCGCCGTTTTCTGCGGACTGCTTTTAGGTCTCAGCGGCGCGTTTCTTTACCTTAGTCCGGGTTTGCCGTCTGTGGAGGCGCTGAGAAGCATTCAGTTGCAGATTCCGCTGCGGGTCTACAGCAGCGACAACAAGTTGATCGCAGAATTTGGCGAAATGCGCCGCACTCCGATCCGTTTCGCCGACATTCCGCCCAATTTCATTAATGCGTTACTAAGTGCTGAAGACGACAATTTCGCCAACCACTATGGCGTCGATCCTAGCAGCCTGATGCGTGCCGCGACCCAACTGGTCAAAAGCGGGCACATCCAGTCCGGCGGCAGCACCATCACCATGCAGGTGGCGAAGAACTTCTTCCTGACCAGCGAACGCAGCTTCTCGCGCAAAACCACCGAGATTCTCCTGGCCCTGCAGATCGAACGGCAGTTGACCAAGGACGAGATCCTTGAGCTGTACGTAAACAAGATTTATCTGGGTAACCGCGCCTATGGCATCGAGGCGGCGGCTCAGGTGTATTACGGCAAGTCGATCCGCGACGTCAGCCTGGCGCAGATGGCAATGATCGCCGGCCTGCCAAAAGCCCCGTCGCGCTTCAACCCGCTGGCCAACCCGGCGCGCAGCAAGGAACGCCGCGACTGGATCCTCGGCCGCATGTACAAGCTTGGAAAAATTTCCGAAGCCGACTACACCGCCGCGATCAACGAGCCGCTGAACGCCAGCTATCACGTACCGACCCCGGAAGTGAACGCACCGTACATCGCCGAGATGGCCCGTGCGGAAATGGTCGGCCGCTATGGCAGCGACGCCTACACAGAAGGTTTCCGCGTCACCACCACCGTGCCGAGCAACCTGCAGGAAATGGCCAACACCGCGTTGCACGAAGGCCTGATGACCTACGACCAGCGTCACGGCTACCGTGGCCCCGAGTCGCGCCTGCCGGGCAAGACTCACGAAGCGTGGGCCACCGAACTGACCAAGCAGCGCACCATCAGCAGCCTGGAGCCGGCCATCGTCACCCAGGTCGACAAGAATGGCTTGCAGGTACTGACCCGTACCGGCGAAGAGCACGTCGCCTGGGACACCATGAAATGGGCGCGCCCGTTCCTCAATACCAACAGCATGGGCGCCGCACCGCGTCAGCCGTCGGACGTGGCGCAGGTCGGCGACCTGATTCGCGTGCAGCGTCAGCCGAACAATTCGCTGAAGTTCAGCCAGATCCCGCAGGCGCAAGGCGCGCTGGTGTCGCTGGATCCACAGAACGGCGCGATTCGCTCGCTGGTCGGTGGTTTCGCCTTCGAACAGAGCAACTACAACCGCGCCCTGCAGGCCAAGCGTCAGCCGGGTTCGAGCTTCAAGCCGTTCGTCTACAGCGCTGCGCTGGACAGCGGTTACACCGCCGCGACCCTGGTCAACGACGCCCCGATCGTGTTCGTCGACGAGTACCTGGACAAAGTCTGGCGGCCGAAGAACGACACCAACACCTTCCTCGGCCCGATCCGCTTGCGCGAGGCGCTGTACAAGTCGCGTAACCTGGTGTCGATCCGTTTGTTGCAGGCGATGGGTGTCGGCAAGACCATCGACTACATCACCCGCTTCGGTTTCAACAAGCAGGACCTGCCGCCGAACCTGTCGCTGGCACTGGGCACCGCGACCCTGACCCCGATGGAGATCGCTACCGGCTGGAGCACTTTCGCCAACGGCGGCTACAAGATCACCCCGTACATCATCGACAAGATCGAAAGCCGCAACGGCGACACGCTGTTCGTCGCCAACCCGCCGACCGTGCCACAGGGCGGCTCGGCGACCGATGGCATCGCCGCGCCGACGCCTCAGCCGATTACTGTCAACGCCGCCGCGGCTCCGGGTGAAGCCCCGGGCGTTGCGACTGCGCCACAAACGCCTGCGGTGGCTGAGCGAATTGTCGATGGCCGCACCACGTACATCCTCAACAGCATGCTGCAGGACGTGATCAAGCTCGGCACCGGCCGCCGCGCGCTGGCCATGGGTCGCAGCGACATCGCGGGCAAGACCGGTACCACCAACGAATCGAAGGATGCGTGGTTCTCCGGTTACAACGCGGATTACGTGACCACCGTGTGGACCGGCTTCGACCAGCCGGAAAGTCTCGGTCGCCGCGAGTTCGGTGGCACCGTGGCGTTGCCGATCTGGATGAACTACATGTCGGCGGCACTGAAGGACAAGCCGCCGCATGTGCAGCCTGAGCCGGAAGGCATCCTCAGCCTGCGGGTGGATCCGGTCAGCGGTCGTGCCGCCACCCCGAGCACACCGGGTGCCTACTTCGAGCTGTTCAAGGCCGAAGACACGCCGCCTTCGGTGAATGAACTGGGCAACGGTGCCGTACCGGGCAGCCCGCTGCCAGCGGATGAGCAGGCGCCGATCGATCTGTTCTGATCCAGCGTCATTGAAAAGCCCCGCCTTCGAGAGAAGAGCGGGGCTTTTTATTGCCTGAAGATCAAGATCAAAAGATCGTCCGAACGCGGCCCGAACCTGCGGCAGCTCCGACGTTTGGAATGCGCTCCTCCTGTAGAAGCTGCGGTGCTGCGATCTTTTGATCTGCCAACAAAAAGCCCCGACTCATGACGAGCCGGGGCTTTTGGTTGGAGCGCTACAACGGCTTAGCCGTTGAACACGTCATCCACACTTTTCAGCGGGTAGTTCTTCGGATACGGCAGGGTGGCCACACCGGTCTCGATCGCGGCTTTGGCCACAGCGTCGGAGATCAGGGTGATCAGGCGCTTGTCCATTGGCTTCGGAATGATGTACTCACGGCCGAATTCCAGCGGCGCACCACCGTAGGCGTCGCACACGTCCTGTGGCACTGGCAGTTTGGCCAGTTCGCGCAGGGCGTTGGCCGCAGCCACTTTCATTTCTTCGTTGATGCGCTTGGCGCGAACGTCCAGGGCACCACGGAAGATGAACGGGAAGCCCAGAACGTTGTTGACCTGGTTCGGGTAGTCGGAACGACCGGTGGCCATGATCACGTCGCTGCGGGTGGCGTGCGCCAGTTCCGGGGAGATTTCCGGATCCGGGTTCGAGCAGGCAAAGACAATCGGGTTGGCTGCCATCGACAGCAGGCCTTCAGCGCTCAGCAGGTTCGGACCGGACAGACCGACGAACACATCAGCGCCTTGCAGAGCGTCAGCCAGGCTGCGCTTGTCGGTGGCGTGAGCGAATACCGCTTTGTACTGGTTCAGGTCGTCACGGCCGGAGTGGATCACACCGGTACGGTCAACCATGAAGATGTTTTCGATTTTTGCGCCCATGCTCACCAGCAACTTCATGCAGGAGATGGCCGCAGCGCCAGCGCCGAGGCAGACGATCTTGGCTTCCGGCAGGGTTTTGCCGGCGATTTCCAGGGCGTTGATCATGCCGGCTGCGGTCACGATCGCGGTGCCATGCTGGTCATCGTGGAATACCGGAATGTCGCACTGCTCGATCAGAGCGCGCTCGATCTCAAAGCACTCAGGCGCCTTGATGTCTTCCAGGTTGATGCCACCGAAGGTGATGGAGATGCGTTTTACGGTGTCGATGAAAGCTTGCGGGCTTTCGGAGTCGACTTCGATGTCGAACACGTCGATGCCGGCGAAGCGCTTGAACAGTACGCCTTTACCTTCCATTACCGGCTTGGAAGCCAGTGGGCCGAGGTTACCCAGACCCAGAATCGCGGTGCCATCGGAAATGACTGCAACCAGGTTGCCCTTGCCGGTGTATTTGTAGGCCAGTTCAGGATCGCGGGCGATCTCGCGCACTGGTTCAGCTACGCCGGGGCTGTAGGCCAGCGACAGGTCGCGGGCGGTAGCAGTGGCCTTGGTGAGCTCGACACTCAGCTTCCCTGGACGAGGATTGGCATGATATTCGAGAGCGGCAGTTTTCAGATCAGACATTTTGGCATTCCGCTTTTTACTGTTGGACAGACTGGTCAGCGAGGATACGCGCCTCGCAAAGTCCCCACAAGACTGAGCGGTCACCCCTGTCAAGCGCCCTGTCCTACGACTTTGGGCCAAGAGCCACGGCGCACAAGGGCTGGACTGTTCACAATCGATAGAAAAAATGTCTACAATTTTTCTTCAGCGCGCACTTTGCAGCATCGACGGATCGGTCAACGGCAGCAGCCAACGCGGCTGACCCGGCTTCAACCCGCCACGCCGTGAACGGTCAACGACCCAGCCGCGAGCCTCGACCTGCCTGCCCTTCAGCGTCTGCAATCGGCCACTGTCGAATTGTCCGAGCAGATTGGGCGCAACGCGCAGTACAACCGAGCCCTGCAACTCGATCCAGATTCCGCCGCGATTGCGCTGAACCTTGCTCACACGCCCACTGACCAAGGCGAACCCCGAAGTGCGGATCTGCTGCGCTTTCAGTACAGGCGATTGGCGCCAGACCCCGCGCCCAGCGAGTCGTGCACGCTGTTCGGCGGCTTGCTGACAGGCAACCAGATCGACATTCGGTGCCACCGCCACTTGAAAACCGAGACCCTCTGCAAGCATTTGCGCTTCAAGATTGGCCCCGCTTGAACTGTAGACATGCGCGAGGGTGCGACCGTAATGGTCTTTGGCCTGCTTGCCCGGCAGCAAACCGACTCGACCGCCGCTGTCCGCCACCAAAGCTTCAAGCGCTTGCGCGCGGCCACGGCGAAGGGTTCGTCACTGCGGCCCTGCTTGCCCAGTTCCGGGGTGTTGAGACCGATCATCCGCACGCTGCGTCCATCGTTCAGACGCAGGGTGTCGCCGTCGACCACACGCTGTACCGCAACGCTGCTCAGGCCGCCCGGCGCCGGGCAAAACGCCTGGGCGCCGGACAGCCAAATCGCAGACACAAAAAAGGCGCCCACGAGGGACGCCTTTTTCATCAGCCTTGAAAAACCGTAGAGGCTTTCCAGGATGACCAATCTTACTTCTTGGCGCCGAAGGCACCGAAACGGTCGGCGAACTTCTGAACGCGACCACCGGTGTCCAGAGTCTTCTGCTTACCGGTGTAGAACGGGTGGCACTCGTTGCAAACGTCGATCGCCAGGGCTTTGCCGAAGGTCGAACGGGTTTCGAACTTGTTGCCGCAGCTGCAGGTAACAGCAACTACTGGGTAATCCGGGTGGATATCAGCTTTCATGGTGTATTCCTCAGGCTAGCGTGCCGCCACCCAACACTATTGTTGAATACCGCACGTAATTAGGCCGCGGATTCTACCAGACAATGTCAATCGCGCAAGCTGTCCCTGAGACCGACCGTCTGCTAGGCTCCCGGGCTTGAACGCACCCCCTGTGGGAGCGAGCTTGCTCGCGAATGCGTTGTGCCAGTTGATGACTTCGTGCCTGACACACCGCGTTCGCG
>NZ_JABULD010000791.1:0-672 GCF_014060985.1 Pseudomonas sp. MD195_PC81_125 | reverse complement strand
CGATCATTCGCCGTCGAAGAAAGGTCGCGTCATCTAGCCGGCCTTGTATCACTGCCATTCAATCATTGAAATGCACAAAGCCCGTTTCGACACGCGTTGTTAATACGGTTTTCCTGTTGACTTCAATTGATTTTGTTCAGGGTGTGTTTAGGGCCGTCATGCTTGAATAGCCCTCGCCGCGGGCCAGGCTCAACATCAATCTCGCGCCACACACAAGTTCAATGCAGGCGTCACCGGACTGTCAGGATTGCGGTCAAAAGAACAACTTCACTAAAGGGTTAACGATGGATCGATATGATGCCCGGCTTGTTGTAGAGCGCACTTCGCGGGCTGGAATGTTGACGGGACTGATTGCAAGAAATCCATGCCTGAGCATTTTTTTCATGACACTGGCGGTGTTCATGGCATTGCAGTACAAACCCGCGGTCCTCAACTACACAACACGCTTTGTCGACTTTGCCGACTACATGTTGCTGCACGGCATCACACTGTTCCCGATCACCGAAGACCTCAAACCCTATCCCGACTACACGGTCCTCAATACCTTATTGGTCTACCTAGTGTCCTTGCCATTCGGCCGGGTATCCGTTCTTTCCATGGGTTTTCCGTCCTGCGTGGCCGCGTCGCTGATGCTGGTATTCATTTATCGACTGGGGCGCGCTGCACAGCAAG
>NZ_JABULD010000790.1:0-1016 GCF_014060985.1 Pseudomonas sp. MD195_PC81_125 | reverse complement strand
GGGTCGRAAACCGCCCTGCTCTTCACTGGGGAATCTGGGTGTGTTCATGAGGCACCTCGCAAAGAGTCGCTAAATGAAGACTCTGTACATTCGAGGTGCCGAGGGTGGTTGTCGTTCCAGTCAATCCGCAACCGTGGGTCGGCGGATCATCCGGGGATCAGGACGGCGCCTGCAAATGGCTGACTATTTCGTCCTTGACCTTCAGACGCTTCTCTTTGAGTTTTTTCAGTGCGTCGTCGCTGGGGGCGTCCGAGGTGGCCGTTTCGGCCTTGACCACGTCGGCGTCAGCCTGGGAATACTTGTTGATCAGTGAATCCAGTCGTGGATCCTGGGTGCGTTTTTGCTGGATCTCTTCCTTCGTGCAGCTCAAGTCCTGAAACAGGTCATGGGGAACCGGCATGGAACACCTCCGTCAGTTGATCGGCAGCCAACGCGACCGATGCGTCAGCCCGTATCAGAATGGCCTCGGTTGAGGGGTTCTGTCGACCACCTGTCAGATCAGCGGTGGCCGTTCGTCGCCCTGTCGTAAACGCGATCAAACCTTTGCCTGCGCCATTGCCTCCATTACATAACGTCAACAAAAACCTGTGTGGAGAAATACCAATGGACGGATTCAACCTGCGTCACCTCGTTCTCGCTGTCGCGTTGAGCAGCGGCATGGGGAGTGCCTTTGCCGCCACTTCCAACAGTTTCGTCGACAATGCCGCAGCCGGTGGCATTGCAGAGATCGAGACCAGCCGCTTGGCCCTGGAAAAAAGCCAGTCGGCCGACATCAAGGCCTTCGCCAACATGATGATCACCGACCACGGCAAGGCCAACGATGAACTGGCGAGCATCGCCAAGGCCAATGACATCGAGGTGCCGGACAGCACCACCCTGGTCAAGCAGGCCAAGGAGAAGATCCTCGACATGCGTGACGAATCCTTCGATGCGGCCTACGCCAACAACCAGGTCAAAGCCCACGAAGAAACCATCGAATTGTTCAAGAAAGAAGCGAACACGGTGACCGACGACAA
>NZ_JABULD010000789.1:0-807 GCF_014060985.1 Pseudomonas sp. MD195_PC81_125 | reverse complement strand
GGGGTCGTTTTGATACGAAGACACGGCACCTTAGCCGGCCTTGTCGCTGACTCAGTAGCCTGATTGCGCCATGATCGTGTCTGATATCGACATGTGAATACCATGAGGTCGTATTGGAATTTTCTACGAATCTCTCAGCTATTCGACCGAACCACGCATCAGCCGGGAAAAAGATCGAGTCGAATATGTCAACATTCAGGGCGGTAGTTCAGATAGCGTCCGCCGGCGAGTGGCTGACTATTATGATGGGGGCTTTTGGACAGGGGCTATGCAATGGATCTGAAGTTCAGTCATGTAGATGTACTGGTCAATAATCTCGAGGAAGCCTGTGCTTACTACGCACACATACTAAACGCCAGGATTTCCAAAACACTTGTCTGGGAGCGGGGCGGTCTGCATGTTCGCTACGCGATTGCTCTGATAGGTCAAGAACGTTTCATGCTGGTGCAACCGTTGGCAGGCAATCTGAAAGAGCTTTTGGATTCTTCAGGTGAAGGCATGATTTACCGCCACTGCTACTCAACGAAAGATATCGAAAAAAGCCTATGACGAGCTGATGAACGCGGGTGTTCAGCCTCAAGACGAAAATGGAGCGCCATTGGCTCGCGCGAATCTGCAATCCCCGGCCGGCGCACGTATTATCTGGCTACCAAAGCGCTTCGGGCATTTCTCTATCGAGATACTCGAAGAAAAGGCGCTGGAAGCGTTTATCGAGACTGCGTTTATCTGAAAAAATAGCGGCCACTCTTGGATTAAGTGACTTGGCAATGGCAGCGAGCGGCGCGGTGCCAATGCCAGCTTTTATTC
>NZ_JABULD010000788.1:0-1302 GCF_014060985.1 Pseudomonas sp. MD195_PC81_125 | reverse complement strand
ATGCACGCCGATGCGCGCTACGTGAACACCCTGGCCGAGGTGCGCAAATTGATCGACGGTCTGCGCCTTGAGCTCTATCGCACGCGGCTGGGCAGTGCCCACGTGATGGGCGGTTGCGCAATGGGTGAAGACCCGAAAAACGCAGTCACCGACAGCCTTGGCCGGCATCATCAACTGAGCAATCTGTCGATTCACGACGGCTCGCTGTTCCCCACCAGTATTGGCGCCAACCCGCAATTGTCGGTGTATGGACTGACTGCACAACTGGCGACATCCCTCGCCGATCGGCTGAGAAATCCGTGAAAAAAACGGTTTATCGCGTCGTCTATAGTGCTTTCTTACCCAACAGGCGACTTGGCCGACCGGGACGGCTGCGATACCATCCGACTCCCCAACGGACTCCCGCCAGGACGACGCGATGAACCGAGTGTTGTACCCAGGTACCTTCGACCCTATTACCAAAGGGCATGGCGATCTGGTCGAACGCGCCTCGCGCCTGTTCGATCACGTGATCATTGCGGTCGCCGCCAGCCCGAAGAAAAATCCGCTGTTCCCGCTGGAACAACGGGGTTGAGCTGGCTCGCGAGGTCACCAAACACCTGCCCAACGTCGAAGTGGTCGGCTTCTCGACGCTGCTGGCGCATTTCGCCAAAGAACAGAACGCCAATGTGTTCCTGCGCGGTCTGCGCGCGGTGTCGGACTTCGAATACGAATTCCAGCTGGCCAACATGAACCGCCAGTTGGCCCCGGACGTCGAGAGCCTGTTTCTCACCCCGTCCGAGCGTTATTCATTCATTTCCTCGACGCTGGTGCGGGAAATCGCCGCGCTGGGCGGCGATATCAGCAAGTTCGTGCACCCGGCCGTGGCCGATGCCCTGACCCTGCGCTTCAAAAAGTAGGAGCTGCAAGGCTGCGATCTTTTGCTTTTAAAGATTGCAGTCTCGTGCCCTTGATCGCAGCCGCGTGCACTGCGCTCGCCAATGCGGCACAATTGCGCGCATTGATTTATTGCGCCCGGGCCTGCCGCCCCGGCTGGAGTTAGCATGTCCCTGATCATCACCGACGATTGCATCAACTGCGACGTCTGCGAACCCGAGTGCCCGAACGCTGCCATTTCCCAAGGCGAAGAGATCTACGTGATCGACCCGAACCTGTGCACCCAGTGCGTTGGCCACTACGACGAACCGCAGTGCCAACAGGTCTGCCCGGTGGATTGCATTCCGCTGGACGAGGCGCATCCGGAGACTGAAGAACAGTTGATGGAGAAGTACCGCAAGATCACCGGCAAGGCCTGATCTGAAC
>NZ_JABULD010000787.1:0-982 GCF_014060985.1 Pseudomonas sp. MD195_PC81_125 | reverse complement strand
TCGAACTCTAAAGTATTCATTGCTTGAACCTTGATAGATGGGTGGTTGGGACGTGCTCAGTGGGATGCGACGTGCCCGGCGGGATAACTCCATCCACCATCAAGGGGTTCAAAAAAAGACAACGCTGCCTCGATCTCAGCCTGAGCCTGAGTGATTTCGGCAGCGAAACGTTCACGTTCCGCATCAAGGAACACAAGAAGATCCGCCGTGTAATCGCGGAATTGGATTAGGCCAGGTTGGCAGGGGAATGGTCAGATTCGCTCTGGCTCACCAATGACTATAGTCGTTGATGACGCTTGCCGTAGTCGCTGAACGAATTTTCGGTACCCTCAAGTGCCAACAACACTTACGCGCTTATCTTGCTGCCATTTCAGGCGGCGCTTTAACACGATGATTTTGGCAGCTATTTCGCCACTTCAGACAAATCTACATCTGCTTTCTGGACGACAACGGCTGCCCGTTACGACAAGCAGAAACCGACCAGAGGCAGACACTGACACCGCCTTCAGGTCGACAGAATGAAGGTTGATATGGGAAATGCTCTGGACAAACGAGTCGTTGTCATTAGTGCCGGCATCGTGGGCGCTTCGCTGGCGTATCACCTGGCTGATAAAGGCGGGAATATCACCTTGGTTGAGGCTGAAGGTAATCAAAGATGCGGCTCGTGCAGCGATGGTGCTGTACCTAACGAATAGTCGAGATCGGTCTTCGGGAAGCTGAGCGGTAGCCTTTGCGAATATTGTCACTGACCGCTTTTGGCTGATAGCTGCCAGCCAACGTCAACTATTTCCAACTCAGCGCAAACACCGCATGGGATGGCGTTGGATTTTCTCCAGACGTCATTCAAGCCGTTCTTTCGCCATGGTCACGCCCGGTGTTCAAAATACCTGGTGGCTCCATCATCAGTTCGATGAGCGATGGAATTCACCGGTACTGAATTCCATCCGTTCATGGCGGCCGCTGGACCTGACTCAAGTGTGGC
>NZ_JABULD010000786.1:0-1714 GCF_014060985.1 Pseudomonas sp. MD195_PC81_125 | reverse complement strand
AAGATGGTTATTCTCACATACATTACGATAGCACGCAGGCTCGAACGATATCTGTCCGTGAAGCTGCACGTCTTCAATCCTTTCCCGATGGGTTTACATTTTCCGGAAGTATGAATCCTGCTTTTAAACAGGTAGGTAACGCGGTCCCTCCATTGCTATCGTTTGCTTTGGCAACTGAAATTATGCGGAATATCAGGGGGGGTATATGAGTAAGATAGCAATAAAGCGCCTGACTAAGTCTGATCTAACTTTGTTCTCCTGGCATTTTAAGGAAATGAATTCAGGTAATCAGAAGGCAATAAATCTGAACGCAAATGTTTTTGTTGATGAACTCTATCCAGATCTTCCTGAAATATCTGCGCAGCGAGGGAAAACATCTTTTCTAATCGACTTAAGTATTTATGGTCCCGCTGGTGCGCCGCGACACTCGCTAGCTCGAAAAATAGTTAAGGGAGCCGCGTATAAAAATTGGCGATTGAATGGTGAGTTTGTAGAGAATCCATTCGACTCCCCAACTCGCTACAATGACTTAAGAGAGGGGGATTTTGCGATACTTATCTTCGGCGGAGAATCCGTGCCTGAAGATCTAAAAATAATTATGGTTTGTGCTCGGCTTTTAGCAGATTCAGAACTGCATGCTAGAATTGTTTCTGAGATGGGCGCAGAGTCGATGCGGGCATTTAGTGCTTATCAACTTGAGGAAATTGTTGATCATGCAGATATAGAAGAGTCGCACGCCGCAAGAGTTATGGATATTGCTGGTGCGCTGGAAGATGCTGCTTGTGGGGGGGTGGTAGGGGTAGAGACGCTCAAGAAATGGAGCTCCAAACGTCTTGTTTCGAAAGACGATCTTCGACGCGCTCGTGATAAAGTTGATATAACAGGTTTTATAGGGGAAGAGTTTGTCGATTATTATCTCGGTTGTCTGCAGTTGTCAGGAGATATCAGTAGCTACAGATGGGCCTCTAATGAAAATGCGGTCGAAGCTTTTGATTTTGTAATACAAGACAATCTATATATTGATGTAAAGTCTACGGTAGGTGGTTTTAATCAAAAAATCCATGTTTCGATAAATGAACTTTTGCATATGAAGGAGTTTGCTAATTATCGGATTTATCGGATTTATGGTATTGATAAAAAGAAAGCTAAGTTGAGGATATCCAGCCCGTTGCGAAGTTTTGCGATAGCGATTCTTCAGAAGCTTGATCCTGTATTTGATGGTGTGCGAGTAGATAATATTTCTGTGTCACCTAGTATTCTTGAGTTCGGCGATGAGATTGAGATCGAAATATTTTCTTTGGGCTAGTGGGGCTGGGGCGCGACTGGCAGAATACTTGTTTTAAGCTATAAAAATGAGACTCTCAGTTGCTCCCTTACTTTCTATAGTCTATAACTATAATTTATTGATCTTAAGATTTTTTGTTTTTGTAGGGTTTTACATTTTTTTGACTGCGTTTGACTCTGGAGGTCGTATGCGGATTATCGCAATGTCAGTAGGGTTTGATAAGGTAATTAAGAGTAGGTTTATAAATGCGGAGGCTGATTATGATTTTGCTATTCAGTATCTAGTGCCGCGTACGGGAGAGTTTACTGCCCAGCGAGTAATGCAGAATCAGAAGTTTTATGATCGGTTGGCGAAAGACATTGTAAATGGTTGTATTATGCCTCCGCTTACTCTTGCAATTATAGCTGAACCGGATTCATGCGGGGAAAG
>NZ_JABULD010000462.1:0-788 GCF_014060985.1 Pseudomonas sp. MD195_PC81_125 | reverse complement strand
GTTGAGATCTTTGTAATCGATCTCTTTCACGTCTTCAGCGGTGAAGCGGCAGAATTTACGACGACGGAAGAAACGTGCCATTTGATAGGCTCCTTAAAAGGTCCGTGGATTACTCGTCAGCGTTATCGCTGTTGTCGCTGTCATCACCCTCAACGCCATCAGCGTCGGAGTGCTCAGGACGGTCGCGACGCTCACGGCGCTCACTGCGGTTTTCTTCAGCCTTGAGCATCTCGGACTGGCCGGTAACGGCTTCGTCGCGACGGATGACCAGGTTACGGATCACAGCATCGTTGTAGCGGAAGTTGTCTTCCAGCTCGGCCAGGGCCTTGCCAGTGCACTCAACGTTCAGCATCACGTAGTGAGCCTTGTGAACATTGTTGATTGCGTAGGCCAGTTGACGACGGCCCCAGTCTTCCAGACGGTGGATTTTGCCGCCGTCTTCTTCGATCAGCTTGGTGTAACGCTCAACCATGCCGCCGACTTGCTCGCTCTGGTCAGGGTGGACCAGAAAGATGATTTCGTAATGACGCATGAATGCTCCTTACGGGTTGTAGCCTGCCGCTCAAAAACGGTCAGACAAGGAGTGAATGACACTTATGGACTTGCTGGCGCGGGGCACATGCGTGCCTGCCGTCACAGCAAGGGGCGCAATTGTAGAGAAGGGACTGCGGAGGTGCAAGGCAATTGGTGATTATTTGAACAACCACCGATCTTCGACCTGACACAAAACACTGTGGGAGCGAGCCTGCTCGCGAATGCGATCTATCAGGCAACATTATTGTCGTCTG
>NZ_JABULD010000785.1:0-1142 GCF_014060985.1 Pseudomonas sp. MD195_PC81_125 | reverse complement strand
GCTGGTAGTACGGTATGCAGGGCCTGATTGGGAAAATAACTGTATCCGGACAGTACGGCTTTGATCGCACTGAGCAGCTCCGTCAGATCCTGCTGTTTACAGACATACCCTGCCGCCCCCGATTGCATGCAGCGCATTGAAAAATGCCCTGGGGCCTGGGAAGTCAACACCAATACTTTCAGGGGCATCGGTGTCGAGTTCAGGCGCGCAATAACTTCAAGACCATCGAGCTTCGGTATTCCAATATCCAGGATAACGATGTCCGGCATCTGTTCACGCGCAAGTTGCAAGGCATCTACACCGTTATCCGTTTCTGCAATGACTTCGTAGCCATGACGTTCCATCAGCATACGCACAGCAAGACGAATGACGGGATGATCATCCACGATCAGCACTTTATTCATGGGCAAGTCCAGTTTCGCTGTTCGAATTTTTAGAGCACGCACAATAGCCCAGTCACTTCCGACATGGCACAAGAGAGTTCCATTGCACTCCCAGCGAAAGACATTCCCTACAACAAATAAAGACTATTCCTACAAAAAAACCCACTGACGCACTATTTCCATGACACGACTGTTTTTCCACCCCCTGCACCGACGTGAAAAATACTACGCCCTGAAGCCCTTGCGCACTCGCTTTCAGAGCAAGTTGCTCATCGAATGCAGACCGAATATTCCTGTTCGACGAATACCTGTGACTCACCCGCCATCGGCACTTGGCAGATGACCAATTGTAAAAAGCAACATACAAACCATTCAAAGCACTTTAACAATCAATGTCTGAAACAAGATACTTCTACCCAACTGATTTTCTTTAATATAAAAATAGCCTCAAGCATAAACTTCAACCCACACCCAACCACTCCACCTATCGGAAACACACATTTAATGAGCACTTCCCATGATAAAAGTCAGAAAAAAGATAACCAACCCCATGACTATAATTGCGATATTTGCATTTATTTCCGAATCATCAGCCGCCATTTCCTTGCCTTTTTTAGATAACGACGAAAGGGAGGTCTATGTCTGGTTTCTGATCAGCTTCCCGTTTTACTTGTTGCTGCTGTTTTTTTCTAACACTGAACTTCAACTACCGCTCTCTGTACGCCCCCTCGGATTTCGAGAAAGATGACAGCTTTCTAA
>NZ_JABULD010000430.1:0-893 GCF_014060985.1 Pseudomonas sp. MD195_PC81_125 | reverse complement strand
GTACACAAGATTCATGTGCGACGCAAAACCCTGTGGGAGCTGGCTTGCCAGCGATGAGGCCAGCACAAACACCGCACAAATCCCGGACAAACAAAAACGCCCCCGGTCTCGCGACCGGGGGCGTTTTTTTCAAGCTCGGGCTGAATTACGCCTTGGCTTTCTTGGCAGCGCGGGTACGCTCGCTTTCGTCCAGGATCTTCTTGCGAAGACGGATGGACTTAGGAGTGACTTCGCACAGCTCGTCTTCCTGGATGTATTCCAGAGCCTGTTCCAGAGTGAAGCGAACAGGTGGTACCAGAGCGATGGTTTCGTCTTTACCCGAAGCACGCATGTTGTCGAGCTTCTTGCCTTTGGTAGGGTTCACACCCAGGTCGTTGTCGCGGCTGTTCTGACCAACGATTTGACCGTTGTAGATCTCCTGGCCGTGTTCTACGAACAGCTTGCCACGAGCCTGCAGGGTTTCCAGCGAGTAGGTCAGTGCCTTGCCGGTTTCAACCGAAACCAGAACGCCGTTCTGACGGCCGGACATGTGGCCCGACTTCACTGGCGCGTAACGGTCGAAGATCGAGGTCAGGATGCCAGCGCCGTTGGTCAGGGTCAGGAACTGGTTACGGAAACCGATCAGACCGCGAGCAGGGATGTTGTATTCCAGACGAACACGGCCCTTGCCATCCGGCACCATGTTGCTCAGGTCGCCTTTACGCAGACCCATCTCTTCCATGACCTTGCCCTGCGATTCTTCAGGGATGTCGATGGTGACGTTTTCGAACGGTTCCTGCTTCACGCCGTCAACTTCACGGATGATCACTTCAGGACGGCCCAGGGCCAGCTCGAAGCCTTCGCGACGCATGGTTTCGATCAGTACCGAGAGGTGCAGCTCACCACGGCCGGAA
>NZ_JABULD010000298.1:0-6499 GCF_014060985.1 Pseudomonas sp. MD195_PC81_125 | reverse complement strand
CCAGCTCCCACAGTTTTTTGTGTACACCACAGAACACTGTGGGAGCTGGCTTGCCAGCGATGGGGCCATCCGCTACAGCACAATACTCATGCCATCGAACGCCACTTCAACATTACGCCGCGCGAGCTCCGCGCGCTCCGGCGAATCCTCATCGAGAATCGGGTTGGTGTTGTTGATGTGGATAAGCACCTTGCGTTGCTCAGGCAACTGCTCCAGCACTTCGAGCATGCCGCCGGGGCCGTTCTGCGCCAAGTGGCCCATTTCACGACCGGTGCGGGTGCCGACGCCACGGCGCTGCATTTCATCGTCATCCCACAGCGTGCCGTCCACCAGCAGGCAGTCGCTGCCGGCCATGATTTCCAGCAGCGGCGCGTCGACCTTGCCCAGGCCCGGTGCATAGAACAGTTTGCCGCCGGTGTTGAGGTCTTCGACGATCAGGCCGATGTTGTCGCCCGGGTGCGGGTCGAAACGGTGCGGCGAATACGGCGGTGCGGCGCTGCGCAACGGCAGCGGAGTGAAGCGCAGGTTCGGGCAGGCAGCGACGGTGAAGCTCTGGTCGAGTTCGATGCGGTTCCAGTTCAACCCGCCGTTCCAGTGGGTGAGCATCTTGAACAGCGGGAAACCGGTGCTCAAATCCTCGTGAACCATGTCTGTGCACCAGACCTGATGCGGGCAGCCTTCGCGCAGGCTGAGCAGGCCGGTGGTGTGGTCGATCTGGCTGTCCATCAGGATGATCGCGCTGATGCCGGTGTCACGCAGGGCACGGCCCGGTTGCATCGGGGCAAAGCTCTGCAGTTGCGCGCGGATGTCTGGCGAGGCGTTGCACAGCACCCAGTTCACGCCGTCGTCGGAAATCGCGATGGACGACTGGGTGCGGGCCTTGGCATTCAGGCTGCCGTCGCGAAAGCCTGCGCAATTGACGCAGTTGCAGTTCCATTGCGGAAATCCGCCACCGGCGGCCGAACCCAGAATCTGGACGAACATGAACGCTCCCATCTTTCAACGCTGAAAATAAAACGCCTCGGCGAGCCGAGGCGTTGCACTGCAAGTCTGCGTAGGCAGAACTCAGCGGCTGGCGAAGTACATGGTGACTTCGAAGCCGATACGCAGGTCGGTGTAAGCCGGTTTTTTCCAGGACATGGGTGTCTCCTTCAGGGTGGGTGGGATAGCGCTGTCCATAGTTATAGTCCACGGCAGCGCAGGGATGTTCCAAATAGTTAGGCTGCTATGTTACTCAAAATTTCAACGGTATTGCCCGTGAATCTTTGAGAAAGCTCCTTGCAGCCTTGGTAATGATCATTTTGTCGCTTGCCACGGGGCGCCGGGTGACGATGCGCTGGCCAGGCAGCGCCAGCCGCCCTCGGCGTTGAGCAACCGCCGCGCTGCCGCCAGCAATGCCGAGCGTTGCAGTTGACCAATGGCCGTGTGCAGTTGTCCCAGATAATCCGACGAGTGGCCCGCGAGTTTGGCCTGCCACAGCAACTCGGCGGCGTCTTTGCCGGACAGCTGACGCTCATCGAACTGATCGGCGAGTGACTGGCGTTGTTGGGTGAAATGCACTTCGTCGAGGTTTTCGATCAGCGCAGGAATGTTTTTGAGGAACTGCTGAATATGACCGAGCAGCTCAACGGGCGCAGTCTCTGGCGACTGCACACCGAACAGCAATCCACTCTGACCATGTACCTGCCGCAAGGCACTGAACACCGCGTAGCCCAATTGCAATTCGACGCGCAGGCGCTGATAGAACGGGGTCTGGCACAGCTGCGCGAGCAGTCGCCAGGCGGCTTCGTCAGCGATTTCGTGGTCTGCGGTCGGGCAGAACAGCAGCAGCGCATGCTCGCTGGAGGCGGTGTCGATGTGGCTCCACACATGTTGCGCATTGATCGTCGGCACTGTCGGCAGTTGATTGTCCGGTGTGCCGGGGATGCGGCTCAGGGCCAGACCCATGGCCGATTGAGTTTTTGCGTTGAGACCAAGCGCCAGTCCGTCCCAGCGCGACGTTGTCCACACCTGTTTGGCGTCGTTCGACTCGACGGCCGATGGCAGGCAATGTTCAGGCAACGCCTTGAGCAACTGACGGATCGGTATCAACGGCGCTTCCGGCCCAGCGTTGGCTGAATCGGCGTCGATTTGCGTCAGACATTTCAGTGCGTGTTCCAGGACACCGGGCATCGGCTCCTGCAGTCCCGTCAGTTTCAGCAGCCACTGAGTGCCGGTGGCACTGAACGCGATTTCGACGCCGGCTTGCCGTGCATCTTCCTGAGTTTCCTGCAGACTGCGTTGCAGCTTGCTTTGCAGATCGACGCCAGCCTGCGCTGCGGTTTGCCAACGCAAGTAGATCGCACCGTGATCAGTGTAGTCCGGCAGCGCCTGACTGAACTGCATCGGTGAACGCTCACGCCGCCCGCGCGAGCGATCCTGAGCGAAAGTGCGCAATCCACGATGGGCGCTGGTCTGGCCGCGGATCAGCCCGGCGTTGGCCAGCGGTTCGCTGGAACCGAGGAAAGGGTTGGCGGCAGGCCGATGCCAATGCGCGCTGAAGTTATCCACAACGCCGATGTCGCGCAGGATGTGTTTGAGGGCGGCCACGCCGTTTTCCGACAAGCCGTGTTCAAGTTGTTCGCTGTCGCGGCGCGCCAGTAGCAGTGCGCCACTGACTTGCTGTTGACGTTCCAGCAATTTGGCGTATTCCTCGCGTAGCGCTGCCCAGTCCTGTTGCGCGGCGAAGAAGCCCAACCAGTCCAGTAGATGTTCACGAATGGCGCTGAGGGAGTCGGCGGGGGCGGTGAATTGCAGGTGCAGCAACGCTTGCCCGGCGAACTGATACAGCGGCACCGCTTTCAAACCGTCCGCGAGGCGTTGTTGCTGCAAATGGGCGAGCAAACCGCCGGGCTTGGCGCTGTTCAGCCAATGGCAGAGAAACGCCAGTGCTTCGGCGGACGAGTCGGGCAGCGCTTCGAAAGCGAACAGCAGATGGCTGCTTCGCTCGCCGACCTGTTGATAACTGTTCACCGCCAATGGCACGGTCGCTGCCTGTTCGAGCTTATCCCCAACCGGCAGCGCGCCGGCAAACTGCTGCGCCAGTACGCGCAATGCTTCAATGCTGTGCGGTCCGACCAGGCTCAGCGTCATTTGCCCGCTGCGATAAAACTGCCGGTGGAAATCCTTCAGCGCCTGTTGAAACGCTGGTAACTCAACTTTCAGGCTGTCGCGATTCCCCGCATGAAACCCGCGCAACGGATGCGTGGCGGGCAACCCTTCGTACAACGCCAATTCCTGCAGGGCCGTGGGATCTTGCGACCACGCGACAAATTCCGCGTCCAGCACTTCCCGTTCGCGCAACTGATCGTCCGGATTCATACGCGGATGGGCGAGCATGTCTGACAGACGCTCAAGCCCGGCACTGAAGGCGGAGGTCGGCAGTTCGAAAAAGAAATCGGTGGTGCGTTCTCGGGTGCTGGCATTCACCTGCCCACCGTGACTTTGCACGTAGGCCATCAGCGCCTGACTCGCAGGAAATCGCTCGGTACCGAGAAACAGCAAATGCTCGAGAAAATGCGCCAGTCCCGGCCACTCCAGCGGCACGTCATGACTACCGGCGGCCACCCGCAATGCAGCGGCACTGCGCTTCAAACCGGGCACCTGACGCAGGGTCACGCGCAAGCCGTTGGCCAGGGTTTCAGTGTGGTGGCGGGTGTGAGTCGGCGCAGGCATGGGCACTTCCAGAACAGTGAAGTGCCATGCTAGCGGATTGCGTGGGGTCAGCGCTTGTCCAACGCATGGTAAAGCTCGGGGCGACGGTCGTTGAGGTAGCGGTTGGCGGCGCGGGAATCGGCCATCAATTGCCGATCCAGCTCACCGACGATCAACGCTTCATCGAGGCCGGCCTGGGCGATACGGCTGCCGTCCGGCGCAGCGATGCTGCTTTGCCCGCAATAGTGGATCTCGCCTTCCTGTCCGCAGTAATTGGCGTACGCCACGTAGCATTGGTTTTCGAAGGCGCGGGAACGCACGGTGACGTCGGCGATGAAATCGAACGGAATCATGTTCGCCGTCGGTACCAGGATCAGCTCGGCACCGGCCAACGCCAAACGCCGCGCATTCTCCGGAAACTCCAGGTCGTAGCAGATCAGGAAACCGATTTTCCAGCCGTTGAGTTCGACGATGGGAAAATCATCATCCCCCGGGCTGAACATCGACCGATCCAGATCACCGAACAGGTGGGTCTTGCGGTAATTGCACAGGCGTTCGCCGTGCGCATCGATCAACTGCACGGCGTTGTAGATCTGCCCGCCGGCCGTGCGCTCGGGGTATCCGTAAGCGATCGCCAGCCCGGCGGCTTTGGCGATTCGACCGATCTGTTGCGCCCATTCGCCGTTGTAGACCTCGGCCAAGGTGCTGACCGCTTCCTTGCCGATGTTGTAGCCGCTCAGAAACATTTCCGGCAGCACCAGCAGGTCGGCACCCTTGGCCTCCATTGCCAGTTGCTGCAGGCGATGCAGGTTGGCGGCGGGTTCCAGGGGCAGCGGTGGACATTGGTAAAGGGCTACACGCATCGGGGATTCCTCTTACTCGGGCAGGGCGATAGGGCCGATGTCTTTGAACACATCACCCGGGCCCGGGTTCTCTTTATGTGTCGAACCGCCGAAATGCTTCATGATGCCCCACACTGCGTTGAGCGACGTCTGCACCGCGCCTTCGACCCACGCCGGGGTCCACGACACGTCGTCACCGGCGATGAAGATTCCGCGCTGCTCGGCTGGCATGTCGTCCTGCATGAAGTGCGCGTACATCCGCTGGTTATAGCGATAGTGGCCGGGCAGGGCGCCTTTGAATGCGCCGAGGAAGTACGGATCGGCTTCCCACGACACGGTGATCGGATCGCCGATGATCCGCGCGGCGATATCGACTTTCGGGTAGATCTTCTTCAGCGCGTTCAACGCCAGCTCTACGCGTTTTTCAACAGGATGCGGGAGCATTTTCAGCGCGTCGCTCATCCACGAATACGACAGGCAGATCACGCCCGGCTTGTCGTCACCGTTGTCGAACAAATAGGTGCCGCGAGTCAGGCGATCGGTGAGGGTCATGCTCATCAGATCGCGACCGGTTTCCGGGTCCTTGTCCTTCCAGAACGGGCGGTCGACCATGACGAAGGTCTTCGACGACTGCATGTAGCGCGTGCGATCCAGTGCCATCCACATCTTCTGCGAGAACAGGGTTTCGTCGCATTCGATCTGGGTGGTCAGCAGCCAGCTCTGGCAGGTGGTCAGCACGGCGGCGTATTCGCGGGTGTCGCCGTTGTTGTCGGTGACGGCGAAACGGCCGTCCGGCGCGTGGGCGATTTTCTTCACGCCGGAACGCGGCGCGCCACGGTGCAGGGATTTCAGACTGGTGCCTTGTGGCCAGTGCACGCAGCGCTCCGGTACATGGCGCCAGATGCCTTGCGGCACTTGCTCCACACCGCCGACCACCAGGTGCTGGTGATCGTCGCAGTTGGTCATCACCACGCGGAAGATTTCCAGCATCGAGTTGGGGAAGTCCGAATCCCAGCCGCCGGTGCCGAAACCGACCTGACCGAACACTTCGCGGTGATGAAACGACAGTTTGGCGAAGGCCTTGGAGGTGGCCACGAAGTCGTAGAACGTGCGGTCGTCCCACAGCGGCACGAGTTTGTTCCACAGTTCTTTGAGGCGTGGCACATCGCGGTCACGGATGGCCTGCTGGATATCGGCGAACTGCGAGCCCGCCTCCAGCGCATCCGCCCAGGCGTCAGCCACTTCCTGAAACAGGGCAGGAAGATCCTTCAGGCTTTGTGCGTAATGGGTTTTACCTTCCAGGTCGATCACCGTGCTGCCGGAGGCTGGCGTCAGCGGGTTCGGGAACGGTTTGGTCTCAAGGCCAAGCTTGTCGACGTAGTGGTAGAACGCCGTGGAGGACACCGGAAAACGCATGCCGCCCAGTTCCGCAACGATGCCGTCGGTACCGTTGAACGCCTGCGAACGCAGGCGTCCACCGAGCTTCGAAGCTTCGTATACCACCGGTTTCAGGCCGAGCTTCATCAGCTCGTACGCGGCCACCAGACCAGCGATACCGGCGCCGACAATCGCCACTTCAGCGCCATGGTGGTGTTCAGGAATGCTGCCGAGACCGGCCGGGTGTTCGATCCAGTCGTCGAAGGCGAACGGAAAGTCCGGGCCGAAAATGGTGACGGGTTTCTTGCCGTCTGCAGGATGGCGATTGTTCTTGTTCATGGCTGACCCTGTTGGCGACCCGACGCAGGACGCGCGTCTGAGTATAGGAAAAGATGCCAGCCATTCTAGGGAGCGTGGAACACGTTAATAAGACGCAATGTGTCGTCGTTTTGCCATTTAACTGATCAATATGACGATGGGTGACTGCATATCGACCAGATGTAGAAGCGAACCTGCTCGCGAAGAGTCCCTCTCAGCCAACACATTTTAAACTGGCTGCCCCCGATCGATCTTGCTACTCAAAATGA
>NZ_JABULD010000784.1:0-917 GCF_014060985.1 Pseudomonas sp. MD195_PC81_125 | reverse complement strand
GTTACGAATGCGGATGCCGTGGCGCTTGTTGCTGATGACCTTGTTGCCCCACAGCAGGTTGTCGGCGGACTCGTAGAGCGTGATGCCGTCCGTGTGGTTCTTGTAGATCTCGTTGTAGGCAATGATGTTGTTGACGCTGTTACGGTCGATCACCAGGCCCGAGAGGTGGTTGTCGTAGCTCTTGTTGTTGAAGATGAAGCTGTCGTTCACCTCACGGGAAATGATGATGCCGTGCTTCTTCTTCGTGCCGTGGACGGTGTTCTCGGCAATGATCAGACCGTGGGAACGGTCGTGCGGGTCGATGCCGTAGACGATGTTGTCCTTGTAGGTGTTGCCCTTGACCACGAAGTCGCGGGTCTCGTAGCAGTAGAAGCCGTACCACATGTCGGAGAACTCGGAGCCGACGATCCAGCCGGTCGGCTCGGGACGCTTGAGGACCTTGGCCATGTTCGGCGTGTACTGGGAAATACTCACCCCGTACGACTTACTGTTGGCGTAGCCGAAGCTGGCCATCTTGCTGTTGACGATGTAGGTCTCGGTGCCGCCCCAGGCCAGCAGGAACGGACGGAATTCCTTCGGCGAACGGAAGGTGGCCGGGCCGTTGTCCTTCTCGCGCCAGCCAGTGACTTTGGTGTCACGCACAAACAACTGACCGTCGTTGACCAGGAACGAACCGGCCTCTTGCGACAGGCGCAACTCCTGGGTCTGACCATCGATTTCGAGGATGCCTTTGCGGCCGACCACAATCGGCAGCTTCGCCAGGTACACGCCCGGCGAGGTCTCGCTGAAGTACTGCTTGGGCAGCTTCTGCGCCAGATCCTTGAGGTTCAGGTAACCGTCGTCGACGAAGATCGCCTGCGGGATACCGTGCTGACGCACCACCCATTCGGCCATCTTGTTGTCGCCGCCGATGAAGT
>NZ_JABULD010000783.1:0-1465 GCF_014060985.1 Pseudomonas sp. MD195_PC81_125 | reverse complement strand
CTATACCCTTCAGTGCTACCAATATAATTTTGTCTAAGATTCTTCTCGTCAATAAATCCAGTTTCATAGTTGAAACTATCTTTAAGAAGTCGCTGGGTTGATTTTAGTCCATCTATTCTAGAAGGTTTGTGAGCGATATTTATCCAGCCGGTTTCAGCGCGCTCGACGTCGATCATATTTTCGCGCACGATATCTTCTACAGTTTTTACTGCTGAAAATCCGACGTCAAATTGCTGTTTTGCTTCTTTAAGTCCGTATTGAGCTACGGTGTCTGCATAGTCATCTTTACCTACACAAATCATTGCAAAACCGCCATTTCGGCCGCTTGCCCCCCATCCAACTTTATTGGCTTCTAGAACGGTCGCTTTAATACCATGCTTTTTTGCAAGGTGATAAGCACACGAAAGCCCTGTAAATCCACCGCCAATAATGGCAACCGAAGTGTATGACCTGCTCGTCAGCTGATTGGATGTGACCACTTCCTCCCCGGCTGTCGCTGCCCAATAAGATGGTGCATGGTCTAGCCCAGACATTTCTATGCGTATAGGGGAGCTGACTCTAGTCGTTGGTTCGGCATTAAATCCTAGGTCCTTTCCGCCTTGGGTTAATCCACTATCCAGAGGGATACGGTTCGGATTATTGTGATCATGTACGCTGTTCATGACTTAACCTTGCGATAGGCGTCCTTCAGAGTGATGTGCCCGTTACGCACGAGGAAAACATCAATTCCAAGAGCAGCCACTGATTGGCCATTTGAGTCTGTACCAGTTACTTCCCATGTTGCAGTGACCCCACCTTCAAAAGGATAGATCGCTAATAATTTCATCTTTGTCTCGCCCGCAGCATCGAACATTACTTGCACTGCAGGCTCAATCTCTTGGCGGCCACGGTATGTTTTACCTGGCTCAGGCCCTTGGGATGCACAATAGACGGCATCTTCAGAGAACATTTCAATTACTGTCTTTAGATCTTGCTTTGCCCACGCGGAGAAAAAGTTATTAACTACTTCAACTGAGTTATCAATCACCAATTCAGCAATACTGCTCATTACTCGTACCCCTTTACCTAATCCAGATTACGGCAGAGATCGATCTGCCGGTTACCACCATCTTATTCCCAGATTTAGAATTAGCTCGGCATAATTTGCTCGAAAAATGACCGTTACACGTCAAAAACTATCGATTTTTGACGTTTGGCGTTATTTCAACTATGTTCAACTGAGCCTGCCATAAATGGTTCTATTCCGCAGGCTAATACGAGGAATGCATCAGTGACTCACAACGCACTTGATCGTGGCGATCGTCGAATACTTGCAATATTGCAGAGAGATTGCCTTACGCCTGCGGATCAAATTGCTGATGAAACAGGTATGTCCGCTTCATCTGTTTTGAGGCGCATACGTAAAATGCGCGACGATGGGGTAATTTTGGGGACAGGTCACAATTGTCGATGCGAAGAAGGTGGG
>NZ_JABULD010000782.1:0-8309 GCF_014060985.1 Pseudomonas sp. MD195_PC81_125 | reverse complement strand
TGTTATTGCGGCAACCACCCCGGCAGCAGTCAATGTTTTCAACGTTCTTTTCATGTCAGGCTCTTAAAACCACATCCGAATACCGGCGACAAATCGCGCCTCGTTCGCATGCTCTCCTTCATCGCTGGCCAGGTCTGCCGTATTGCCGTAGGAGCGGCTCCAGCTAACCCCAATGTAAGGGGCAAATTGGCGAACAATCTCATAACGCAATCGGAGCCCTACTTCGGTGTTTGCCAATCCAGACCCAATGCCGCGTTGAGGATCATTTTTTCCGTAAAAATTGGCTTCGGCCGTTGGCTGCAAGATCAGGCGATTGGTCAGCAGAATGTCGTAGTCGCCTTCCAATCTAGCAGCGGTTTGACCGTTCTCACCGATATAGGCAGTCGCTTCGGCTTCAAAGTTATAGAGGGCCATGCCCTGAATACCGAGCGCTCCCCAAGTTTGTGGTGATCCGGGCTTGAAGTCTTGTCGTACGCCGGTGACGACATCCCACCATGGACCGATGGAGTGCCCCCAAAGGGCTGAGAGTTCAGCGTTTTCCGTTACGCCATTGGTACGTTCGCCTTCCGAACGCAACCACAGTCGGTCAACGTCACCGCCGATCCATCCTTTTGCATCCCAGGCCAACGCACTACCGTTGTCAGCATCCTGGTACTCAAACTTATCCAGCAGCATGAAGGAGTTGACCTTCTTGTCGTGAACGCCATGACCAGCCACATCAGGGAACGCGGCTGCACGGTCAGCGTCGGTCAGTACAGGGATTGGAGTTCGGCTGGTGGTGGTAGCCCCTCCATCCATACTTTCCATACCGTCCATTGCTCCATTGTCCATGCTCATCTTGCTGTGATCCATTGCCCCCATCTTGCTATGGTCCATAGCTCCCATCGAGCCGCGATCCATCTTGGAGTGATCCATCTCTTCTGCCGCCTGGGCCATGAAAGAGAAAGCAGGACTGGTAGAGACTGCCAGTGCCATCAACGTTGGACGTAAAAACTTACTGGTCATGATCTCAATCTGCCTTTTTGGTTTTTTGGTCATGACCCATCGACTCATGGCTCATCTTGCTGTGATCCATTGATCCGTGATCGGGCTTTGATTCTTTTGTCGCAGTTGCAGGCTTGCTCGTTGGCTCCGCAGGAGTAGCAGGTGAATGAACACTACTATCCTCGACTGCCAGCGCCACGGACGAGAGTCCACCCATCAAGCCGACGGCAAAGAGGCAACCGACCAGCGATTTACGATTTAGGTATGTGCTCACAGATCGTCTCCTTTACTCATCAACCCGTACTTCACGGAACATGCCCATTTCCATATGGAAAAGCAGGTGGCAGTGATAGGCCCAGCGACCTAAGGCATCGGCGGTGACTCGATAGCTGCGCTTGGTACCTGGTGGCATGTCGATTGTGTGCTTGCGCACCATGAACTTGCCGTTTTCATCTTCAAGGTCGCTCCACATTCCGTGAAGGTGAATGGGGTGCGTCATCATGGTGTCGTTTACCAAGGTGATGCGAAGACGCTCCCCATACTTGAGACGAAGGGGCTCAGCGTCAGAAAATTTGATGCCGTTGAAGGACCAGGAAAACTTTTCCATGTGACCGGTCAGATGTAGCTCAATGGTGCGATTGGGCTCGCGGCCATCAGGGTCCTCGAAAGTGCTTTTCAGGTCTGAATAGGTGAGGACTCGACGACCATTGTTCCGCAAACCGATGCCTGGATCGTTTAGCTTTGGCGTCGGGGTCATGGCTTGCATATCAACCAAGGGGTTGTTGGTTTCGGAGGCTGGGTGAGTCTGCATTTCTCCACCCATACCGCCCATGCCAGCCATCTTGCTGTGGTCCATACCGGCCATGTTGGACATATCGCCTTTGTCCATGCCCGCCATCTTGCTATGGTCCATGCCAGCCATGTTGGCCATGTCGCCTTTGTCCATACCAGCCATCTTGCTGTGATCCATACCAGCCATGCTAGTCATATCACCGCCGTCCATGCCGGTCATCCCGGTCATGTCACTTTGGTCCATGCCCGCCATCTTGCTGTGATCCATGCCAGCCATGCCGGACATGTCGCCGCTGCCCATACCAGCCATGCTGCCATGGTCCATACCAGCCATACCGCCCATTCCCATGTCATCCATGGACAAAAGAGGCCTAGGGTCGATCGCAGGCACTTGTGCCTTTAATCCTTCGCGAACTGCGAGGGTTCCGCGTGCATACCCGGTTCTGTCCATAGACTGGGCGAAGATGGTGTAAGCCTCTTCACTGGCGGGCTCAACTATCACGTCATACGTTTCAGCTACGGCGATGCGGAATTCGTCGACGCTGACCGGTTTGACGTGTTGGCCGTCGGCGGCCACAACGGTCATTTTCAAGCCAGGAATTCGAACGTCGAAATAGCTCATCGCCGAGCCGTTAATAAAACGAAGGCGCAGCTTCTCACCTGGTTTGAAAATACCGGTCCAGTTACCGTTGGGCGCCTGGCCATTCATGAGGTAGGTGTAAGTATCTCCACTGACGTCTGCGAGGTCAGTGGGGTTCATTTTCATTTCTGCCCACATCTTTCGGTCGGCTACGGTAGATGACCAGCCTTGCTTGCTGACATCGTCGATGAAATCGCCAACGGTACGTTTGTGGTGGTTGTAGTAGTCAGATTGCTTCTTAAGCTTCGCCATGACGCGACTAGGATCTTCATCGGTCCAGTCAGTCAACATCACCACGTAGTCGCGGTTGTATTGAAAAGGTTCAGGTTCTTTCGAGTCGATAACGATTGGCCCGTAAACGCCTGCCTGCTCCTGTAAGCCCGAGTGGCTGTGATACCAATACGTACCGTTCTGATGGATCTTGAATTTGTACTCGTACATACCGTCGGGTGCGATGCCATGGAAGCTTAATCCGGGTACGCCGTCCATATTGGCCGGCAGGATGATCCCGTGCCAATGGATGGAAGTGTCCTGGTCCAAACGATTTTTCACACGCAGTGTGACTGTCTCTCCTTCGCGCCAACGCAGCAAGGGTCCTGGCAATGATCCATTGATGGTCATGGCCGTGCGCGGCGAGCCGGTGATGTTTACAGGGGTTTCACCAATAAACAGATCAAATTCGTTGCCGGTGAGGACGCTCGGCAAGCCTGGACTGGTCACTGCCCATACAGGAGTGCGCCACAGACCAAGGCCGCCAAGGATGCCACCGGCGGCCAGGCCTTTAACGAATGTCCGTCTAGAGGTTTTGGAATGCATGCCGTTTATTTCCAATCAGTCAAAAGGGAGCCGTTCAAAACAACCCGTGAGTTGGCAAGATGAGCTTCGCTTACCGTTAAAAAGACGAATTTTTACAGCAAGCGAGCTCAGAAATTGCCACATCTAAACCACCTTAGTGATTACATTTCTGTCAGGTTGGCCGCGTGCCTAATCGTTCAGCAGTTTTTATGATCCATCGCTTTCGCTTTGCTCTCAGCGACAGGCGGTTGAGAGCTCTGCGTTTGAGCTACCTGGTACGATTCCATCGAATTATTTTTGGCCAATTCCATACGTGCGAAAGTCCGATCACCACCGCCCTCAGCCATAGCCAAAGATGAAATGCTCAGAGCAGCGATGACGAACAAGGATTTGATAGTGTTCATTTGGGGTTTCCTCAGATCAGTACTGGCCGCCCCTGAATCCAATCGTGCATTGATTCGTAGCGGGTGAGCATTAGGCTCAATAGGACTATAAGGGTCACCCGCTGTCGGGAAGCTTAGGCCAATATTACAGTTGCGTCAGGTTGTGATATTTCTCTTGAAGAACATCGTATTTAGTCCTTAAGGTCTCGGTCTTCCAGCGCGCATCGATATTACTCACCAATAATATCAACGGGCGAACCTTTGTAGGTTTTCGTTACTCAAGGTGACTATGTCTTTGAACCTCTATTGGTCGGAGATGTGAATCCGGAGGTATCGCGTAGTAAATAAGTGAGCTTGTTGAGGATTATTGCTTGAGTATTAGTTTCGAAAAAGCGGTCGGCGTAGCGGAAAGAGCTTTGAATCTTCGTAGCCAAAGAGCCGAAATCCTGAGTAACAACATCGCAAATGCTGATACGCCGAACTACAAGGCCCGAGATTTAGATTTTTCTACTGTGCTCGCCCGCGAAATAGAAAAAACACCTGCCACTCTATTTTCTTTGGAAACAACAAATGTAAAACACATTGCCGGAATAGAATCCGTAAGCGATATTTATGGAATTAGTTTGCTTTACAGTACACCGGCTCAACCTGCCATTGACCAAAATACTGTCGATCAGCAGGTTGAGGTCGCAAAGTACACAGAAAATGGAATACGTTTCGACGCCGCTTTTACTCGGTTGAATGGAGCATTCAAAGGTTTGCTCAAAGCTCTGCGAGGTGATTAGTAGCGCAGGGGCTTGCGAGCGGTAATTGTGGTCGACGCTGCTATGGTATCCCTGAATGTTCACCAAGTGGATCCCCCCTGCAACGGGCGTCTGACCAGGGGCAGCTGTCAGCGCTTCAAGCGCTGATCTGGCAAGGAAAACCTACCGCCTCGACAGCTTTACGAATCTGCTCTGGGCTTTCGCTGCTTTCAACTCTCACCTTACCGGCTGACCGATCCACGGAAACCGTAGCTTCGTTATCCATTGACTGAATCGCCTTGGTGATTTTGCTGACGCAACTGCCGCAACCAATGCCGGAAACATTTAAAACGAACATGGTTTTTTACCTCTCAAGCTGAGCGGTTTCTTTTCGCCGCACCAACAGCATCGACGTTGACACGATGGCAAGGTCAACAGTTATCTGTTTCGGGTTGTGACCGTCATTGTGATGGGTAGTTGGGCAGACTTGACCACTCGTTTGCATTTGACCTGACCAACCATTTGCAGCGTATTCGACTTTGGCCATCGCCGGCAGAGAACGGTTAGAGGCGGACATTACAGCTCCTCTCGCTCCTCGCTCGCACTTGAGGCCTCTTTTCTGCCAGGGACTGTAGATGCTCTCTCCGCTCTATGATCTTGCATAGGCATAGGGGGTATGCCTATCATGCGCAATACATAGGTAGGGGGGGTATCCCATGGGCCATATTGCAGCAAACAAAGAAAATCTTCTCAAACGCGTAAAACGCATAGCCGGACAAATCCAAGCCGTTGAACGAGCATTGGAATCGGATCTCGATTGCGCAAAAACATTACACCTTGTTGCTGCCACTCGCGGAGCAATCAACGGCTTAATGGAGGAAATCATCGAGGACCACGCGCGGGAGCATGTCGCGAACCCTGCGCTCAGCGAAGAAGAGCGTAACAGGGGCGTCGAAGAGCTTCTTGAAGCCATTCGCCGTTACGCTAAGTGAACGCATCTAGGTACACACTCATGAGCAACACCAACATCAATTACACACACGACCACGTGTTCCTTGGCTCAGCGCACGACGAAAATGCCAAGCGTACGCTTTGGGTTGTGGCACTGACGGTGCTGATGATGGTCGGCGAGATCACCGCCGGCTATATTACGGGTTCGATGGCGTTACTGGCCGATGGCTTCCACATGGCAACCCATGCCGGCGCATTAGGCATCGCGGCGGCCGCTTACGGATATGCAAAACGCCATGCTTCCAGCGAGCGCTACAGTTTCGGTACCGGAAAGGTTGGAGACTTGGGCGGATTCGCCTCGGCACTGGTTCTCGGTATGGTCTCCCTGGGAATTGGCATTGAGTCTGTCATGCGCCTCTTGCAGCCAACGGAAGTTCAGTTCGGCACCGCTACGCTCATCGCGATTACCGGTTTGATTGTCAACATTGTCAGTGCGTTGTTGCTGGGCCACGGGCACAGTCATGAGCACGACCATGATGATCATGCCCATGCCCATGCCCATGCCCGTCACGGGAACGACAACAACCTGAAATCTGCGTACGTCCACGTTATCGCGGACGCGCTCACTTCAGTTCTGGCCATTGCGGCACTGCTCGCCGGGCGTTATCTCGGTTGGGTTTGGCTGGATCCGGTCATGGGTATCATCGGCGCCATTGTTATCGCGCGTTGGGCCTGGACCTTGATGGGGGGCACCGCAGGTGTGCTGCTGGATCAGACAGATGCGCACGTTGCCGAGGAAATCCGCGAACTGGTTGAGAAGCCGGGGGATGCCATCATCACTGACTTGCATGTCTGGCGGATTGGGCCGCAAGCCCATGCGGCCATCGTCAGCGTCGTTGGTAAGGCCACTGCGAACGCCGACAGCATTCGTGAACGTCTCAAGCCGGTTCACGAAGTCAGCCATCTGACGGTCGAGTTTCGACCGGCCTGATTCAGAGCCTGCCCTCCATTGTCTCCAAAGGAACCCGCAATGCCACCAGGGAAACGCGAACTGGCGCGGATAGAACGCCGGTTGATTACCAGGCTCACCGAAGCGTGTGAAACAGCAAAAGGTGAAATCAAAGGCTTTATCTGGCTCACCCATACCGCTGACCTCAACGCGCTGGCTGAAACCCTGAAGGTCATCTGGGTATTCGAAACCTTGGCGGATAGAAAGCTCGCCTTGTTTGACGCGAAGGCGCGCATCTTTGAGCTGACGGCTATCGCGTTGAAGGAGGCCGACATCGTCCTGACCCCTTCAGACCACAGCGTCCACTTCGACTCTGAGGAGGAGTGTCAGCGAACTCACGGAGGTTACTGGAACACCCGCCTGACTCAATACGTGTGTCCAAAGGTGGCTGACAATGGCTAAAGAAATCGAGAATCCCTGCATCTCAGTTTGTCAACTCAGTGGTGATCTGTGTATGAGCTGTGGGCGAAGCAAGGAAGACATCAGAAAATGGAAACGCATGAAGCGGCCTGAAAAAATGGCCGCTGTGCAAAGGGCGAGTGTGCGCTTGAAGGACTGAAGAAAACACATGGGTAGTCCCTTGCCCAGATTTACCGCTTTGGGTCGTTATGAGCCCCTCAGCTTTGATGTCTGGTTGGTCAAATTCTCAATCACAGATCAGTCAAATGCGAATGACTGGTCAGGTTCTATGCAAACGCATGGCAAGTGCGCTGCAATTTTGAAGTTCAGTCAATTCGGGTATTCCTCAGTCTCAATGCATTGAAAACTACAGATGCAGAACTGACGCTCATGGCTATGGCAGCGATCATTGGCGACAAGAGGTGTCCCGTCAGTGGATAGAGCAAGCCTGCGGCAAGGGGGATACCCATCGAGTTGTAAAGAAAGGCGAAACCCAAGTTTTGCCGCATGTTTTTTACTGTTGCGACCGAAAGAGCCCTTGCTCGCAAAATCCCCATCAGGTCGCCTTTTACTAGCGTGAGTTGCGCGCTATTCATCGCAACGTCAGTCCCTGTCCCCATGGCAATGCCCACATCTGCTCGCGCCAGGGCTGGTGCATCGTTGATACCGTCACCGGCCATGGCGACCTTCCGGCCGTTTTGCTGAAGGTCTGCGACCAGACGCTCCTTGTCCTGAGGTTTCACTTCACCGTGGACTTCTTCAATCCCCATCTCCCTGGCGACAGCCCGAGCGGTGGTGAGCCCGTCGCCAGTAGCCATGATGATTTTGATGTCATCAGCCTTGAGCTTGGTGACTGCTTCTTTGGAGGTCGGCTTAATCGGATCTGATACTGCCAACAACCCTGCCAATACCCCGTCGACTGCGAGGTAGATGATGCTGATGCCGTCAAGTCGCAACAACTCTGCACGCTTTTGTAGGGGCTTGGTGCTGACACCTGCGGCTTCCATCAACGCGGTGTTCCCCAGTTGGATCTTCTTGCCATCAACGATGCCACTGACCCCGATACCTGAACCAGACTCAAAGGATCCTGGCTTGGTGAGCTTAATGTTCTCGGTTCGGGCGTGATCGACGATTGCATGAGCCAAGGGATGTTCGCTGCCCTGATCAAGGCTGGCAGCAAGCTGAAGAACATCGTGGGGATTGAAACTGGGTGTGGCCTCCACACTGTGAAACACTGGCCGTCCCTCTGTCAGGGTGCCTGTCTTATCGACAATCAGTGTGTCGATCTTGCATAGGTTTTCGATGGCACTGGCATCCCTGAACAGCACGCCCATGCTGGCTGCTTTACCTGTCGAAACCATGATCGACATGGGCGTAGCAAGACCCAACGCACAGGGGCAAGCGATGATCAGCACGGCGACAGCGTTGATCAGACCAAACACCCAGCTGGGCTCAGGGCCAAAAAGCCCCCAACCAACAAATGTCAGTATCGCAATCGCGATAACACCCATCACAAAGTAGCCGGCAATCGAGTCGGCCATTCGTTGCATTGGTGCTTTGGATCGCTGAGCCCGAGCGACCATCTGTACGATCTGTGACAGCATGGTCTCGGC
>NZ_JABULD010000390.1:0-1079 GCF_014060985.1 Pseudomonas sp. MD195_PC81_125 | reverse complement strand
TATACGGAGGCAGATGCACAGACTTTTCCGCTAAAAGAGCGTTCCAGTTGCTGCATGTGCCTGAGTCAAACGCAAGTAAGGGTAAAGATAATGAAGAAGGCAAAACTCAGCCTCGCCTGGCAGATCCTCATCGGTCTGGTTTTAGGGATTGCAATTGGTGCGTTGCTCAACCACTTCAGTGCCGAAAAAGCCTGGTGGATCAGCAACGTCCTGCAACCGGCAGGCGATATCTTTATCCGTCTGATCAAGATGATCGTGATTCCGATCGTCATCTCCTCCCTGATCGTCGGCATCGCCGGCGTGGGCGACGCCAAGAAACTCGGGCGTATCGGCCTGAAGACCATCATCTACTTCGAAGTCGTCACCACCATCGCGATCATCGTCGGCCTGCTGCTGGCCAACCTGTTCCACCCGGGTGCCGGCATCGACATGAGCACCCTGGGCACCGTGGACATCTCCAAGTACCAGGCGACCGCCGCCGAAGTACAACATGAACACGCGTTCATCGAGACCATCCTCAACCTGATCCCGTCGAACATCTTCGCGGCCATGGCCCGCGGCGAAATGCTGCCGATCATTTTCTTCTCCGTACTGTTCGGTCTCGGTCTGTCGAGCCTGCAGTCGGACCTGCGCGAGCCGCTGGTGAAGATGTTCCAGGGCGTCTCGGAAAGCATGTTCAAAGTCACCCACATGATCATGAACTACGCCCCGATCGGCGTATTCGCCCTGATCGCGGTGACCGTGGCCAACTTCGGTTTCGCCTCGCTGCTGCCGCTGGCCAAGCTGGTGATCCTGGTTTACGTCGCCATCGCTTTCTTTGCTTTCGTGGTGCTGGGCCTGATCGCCAAGCTGTTCGGCTTCTCGGTGATCAAGCTGATGCGCATCTTCAAGGATGAGCTGGTCCTGGCTTACTCCACCGCCTCCTCGGAAACCGTGCTGCCACGCGTCATCGAGAAGATGGAAGCCTATGGCGCACCAAAAGCCATCTGCTCCTTCGTGGTGCCGACCGGTTACTCGTTCAACCTCGACGGTTCGACCCTGTACCAGTCGATCGCAGCGATCTTCATTGCCCAGCTGTA
>NZ_JABULD010000540.1:0-680 GCF_014060985.1 Pseudomonas sp. MD195_PC81_125 | reverse complement strand
CTGGTTGCCGCACATCAACTTGAAGTTCGATTTCGTCGAAGGTGAAGAAGGCGATATCCGCATACTCAGTCAACCGGGAACGTTTTCCTCTCTGATCGGTACCGATGCTCTCTTACATCCCGATGAGCCGACCATGCGACTCTGGCCACACCCACCGAGCCAGGCACGTTATTTCGCAGCCAATGTCATGCATGAGTTCGGTCACATGCTCGGCGCAGAACATGAACAGACCAACCCCACGGCAAACATTCCCTGGGATAAACCAGCCATTTATAAACAACACGGAATAACCGCCGACCCGGAAGAGGACAACTACCAGGCCAGCGTGACGCGCAAACGACTGCACGACTGGTATTTTGACCTCGGCAATCCCGACGAAAGCATCTACTCAGAGTACGACCAGAAGTCGATCATGCACTATCCCGTCAGCCAGTCGTGGACGCTCGGTGACTTCCAGATCTTCATTAATCTGGACCTCAGCGAACAGGATAAAACCTTCATGTCGAACGCTTACCCCTACCCCGCGAGTCAGTGAGCGCGCCAGGTCCGTATCGGACTATTTGACCTGCCCCAGATTTGCCTCGCTCAAATCAAGCTCGCTCAATACTTCTCTGAGCACGTCATCACCAATCTGGTGATGACGGCTCAGGCTATACAACTCAAGGCGTTGCGCCCGCAAC
>NZ_JABULD010000781.1:0-504 GCF_014060985.1 Pseudomonas sp. MD195_PC81_125 | reverse complement strand
ACCGATGTCTTCTTCCGCACCGAGGCGAATCAGCGCCTGCCCAAGGGCATTTCCGCCGCCCAGTAACATAAGGCGCATTCGCATAGAGTCAGCAGGCCCAGTCTGATTGGAACGATGGCTTTAGCGACGGTGCGGGTGACACCGTCATCGATAATTGCCGGAATCGTTGCATTTTGCGGGTTTAGTGCGCAACCGTCACCCGTAAAGTGTAGATCGCCGGGAATTGTGCTGAATCAACTGGCTCCATCGCTGGCAATCCAGCGCCCACAGGGTTCAGTGTTGATTGCCAAACTTTTCAGCAACAATCACTGTGGGAGCTGGCTGGCCAGCGATGAGGCCCTGATGAACAGCGCAGCTCCCCCAGCGGTACTTGCATCTTGCCGCCCCCCACCCCGCATAACTTGAGCATGAATCTGCCCATCCCCAAGGACGCCGCCCTGACTGGCTTTCACCCCGCCGTCAGCGCCTGGTTCAGCAGCACCTTCCCGTCGGTCACCGCCGCCC
>NZ_JABULD010000262.1:0-14615 GCF_014060985.1 Pseudomonas sp. MD195_PC81_125 | reverse complement strand
TCCTACAGGAATGCAAAATGTAGGAGCTGCCGAAGGCTGCGATCTTTTGATCTTTAAACAAAGGCTGCGAGCAAATCCTCCTCAAACGCCTTTTGCGCATCCCCCGGCACCTGCGCCCGGTGCCGGGCCAGATGAAACGCTACGTCGAAACTGAGTTCACCAGGCCGCAGCGCGCGCAGCAGTCCCTTGTCCTCCCAGACCCGCGCGTAGTGATCGGGCAAATAATCGATGTGCTTGCCGGAAAGAATGAACGCGAGGGTACCTTCGACCTGCTCCGAACGCGCGGAACAGCGCTGGTCCGCAATCGGCTCGCCACGGCGCATGAACCGATACGGATGATCGACCCGGTCGCACGCCTGCAACGCCGCGTCATCCGGCGCATCGACGCTGAACAGCGGATGTCCCTGTGCGCAGTACAGATGCTGGGTTTCCCGGAACAGTTCGCGGTAATCGAAAGCGTTCTGCACCTGTGAGAAATAACCGATGGCCAGGTCCAGCCGCTGTTGCAGCAGCAGGCGCTCCATCTCCCCGGGCATCGCGCTGATCAACTCGATGCGCACCGACTCATCGCGCTCACGAAAGCGCCGGATCGCATCCGCCACCCGCAGCAGCACCGACTGATCGACTGCTTCGGAAAGGCCCAGCCGCACCTCACCGATCAACCGTCCGGCGACGCCGTTGGATTGATGGCGGAAGGTCTCGATGGACGCAAACAGCGTGCGAATTGCGATCAGCAATTGCTCGCCCTTGGGCGTCACGCTGAAACCACCCTTGCCCCGGCTGCATAGGCGATAACCGAGGCGGGTTTCCAGCTTGGCCATTTGCTGACTGATGCTCGACTGGCTGAGGCCCAGCTCACCTTGCGCCGCGCTGAAGCCGCCACATTCCACGACCCGCACAAACAGGCGCAGCAACTGCAGGTCGACGTCGTGAAGCTGACCGAGCATCACATTACTCCTGGATAAAGTCAGGTTAACAAACTTGATATTTCTGCAATGTATCCGACGGCGCATCCTGCCACCACTTCCTCCGGTCAGGTGTTCGTCATGGCTCCCGTATTCAAACTGTGTTTTCCCGCGCTGTTGTTGTCCGTGGTCATCCCGGCACAGGCCGAGGATCAAACCCTCAATCTCTACAGTTGGGCCGATTACGTGCCGGCGCAGACGCTGCAGCGTTTCGAGCAGGAGACCGGCATTCATGTGCGCTACGACACCTTTGATACCTCCGAGGTGTTGGAAACCAAACTGCTGACCGGTGGCAGCGGTTATGACGTGGTGATGCCGTCGTCCAGCGTGCTGGCCCGTGGCCTGGCGGCGGGCGCGCTGAAGGAAATTCCCCATGAGGGCCTCAAGGGCTACGCCAACCTCGATCCCGATCTGCTGGAAAAACTCGCCGCCGTTGATCCCGGCAATCGCTACGCCGTGCCTTATACCTGGGGCACGTTGGGGCTGGGGCTGAATGTCGAGGCGGTGAAAAAGCGTTTGCCGGATGTGCCACTCAACAGCCTCGACCTGCTGTTCAAACCCGAGTACGCCAGCAAGCTCAAGGACTGCGGGATTGCCGTGCTCGACTCGCCGCAGGAAGTCATTGGCCTGGCGTTGCACTACTTGGGTAAAGATCCCTACAGCACCGACAAGAATGATCTGGCCGCTGCCGAAGCCTTGTTGCAGAAACTCCAGCCTTCGGTGCTGTATGTCGCCACCGGCCGGCAGATCAACGACCTGGCCAATGGCAGCGTATGCCTGGCACTGACCTACAACGGCGACGTGAGCATGGCTGCCGATCAAGCACACAAGGCCAGCAAACCGTACGAGGTCGCTTACCGGATTCCGCGCGAAGGTACGTTGATCTGGCAGGACAACCTGGCCATTCCCAAGGATGCGCCGAACCCGCAGGCGGCGCGGGCGTTCATCGAATTCATGCTGCGCCCCGAATCGGTCGCCGAGCTGACCAACGCGCTGTTTTTTGCCACCGCCAATCAGGCTGCAACGCCGCTGGTGGACGAGGCGGTGCGCAATGATCCGGACATCTATCCACCCGCCGAAGTGCGCGATCGGTTGTACGCCGA
This sequence comes from Pseudomonas sp. MD195_PC81_125, assembly GCF_014060985.1. NCBI lineage: Bacteria > Pseudomonadati > Pseudomonadota > Gammaproteobacteria > Pseudomonadales > Pseudomonadaceae > Pseudomonas > Pseudomonas sp. MD195_PC81_125. Next base: position 12,547 of record NZ_JABULD010000262.1, on the reverse strand, counting down.
CCGCAGCATGAGCCTCAAGGACATGCGTCAGCGCACGCGTCTGTGGACCACTTTCCGTAGCCATCAATAATCAAAGGAGCACACCGATGGACGTGCCGATGCTCAACGACCAGGCCATGACCCGTGACAGCCTGTACGGGACTGCCGCCGAAAGCACTTACGCCGGGATCACCAGTTTCATGCGTCGCCGCTACAGCCGTGATTTGCGCGGCGTCGACGTGGCGGTCAGCGGGGTTCCGTTCGACACCGCTACCAGCAACCGCCCGGGCGCGCGTTTCGGGCCTCGGGGGATTCGCGCCGCGTCCACCGGGATCGCCTGGGAACGGCACTGGCCGTGGGCGTTCGATCCGTTCGATCATCTGGCGGTGATCGACTACGGCGATTGCGACTTCGATTACGGCTCGCCGCACACCATTCCGGAAAGCATCGAAGCTCACGCCGAACGCATTCTTGATGCCGGCAGCGCCATGCTGACGTTTGGCGGCGACCACTTCATCACCTATCCGCTGCTCAAGGCCCATGCCCGCAAACACGGCGCGCTGGCGCTGATCCACTTCGATGCGCACAGCGACACCTGGCCGGACGAGGGTGGCAAACGCGTCGATCACGGCACCATGTTCTGGCATGCGGCCAAGGAGGGCCTGGTCGATCCGGCGCGCTCGGTGCAGATCGGTTTACGCACCACCAATGACGATCATCAAGGCTTTGCCGTGCTTGATGCACGTCAGGTACATCGGCGTGGCTGCGAGGCGATTGTCGAGGCAATTCGCGCACGGGTTGGCGATCACCCGGTGTACCTGACGTTCGATATCGACTGCCTCGATCCGGCCTTCGCTCCAGGTACCGGCACTCCAGTGTGTGGCGGGTTGAGCACGCTGCAGGCGCTGGAGATCCTCGGCGGCTTGCGCGGAATCAATCTGGTGGGCATGGACGTGGTAGAAGTGGCACCGGCCTATGATCATGCGGACGTGACGTCACTGGCAGCGGCTACCCTGGCCATGGAAATGCTCTGCCTCTACGCCGCCCGACATAAAGTCGACCTCTGACACCCCACAACCCCTGTGTAGGAGCTGCCGAAGGCTGCGATCTTTTTGATCTGGCTTTTGAAAAGCGAAAGACCGTCCGGTCGCGGTCCGAGCCTTCGGCAGTTCTTACAGAGGTCAGAGAAGCGTTCTACTGCGGCAACTGCAGATTATCCAGCGCCCGATTCACCGCCAGCTCCCCAAGCATAATCAATTGCGCGATCCCCGGTTGCGTCCTGCGCTGCGACGCCGGTATGAGGTGGGCGCGGTGTCAGTGCCGTTTGTCTGAAATCTGCACGTACCTGTTAGTTCTGACAGTGGTCGAACGTTGTCGTGAAGTTTTCAATGGCCTCTCCAGATCCTTGGCAAGCCGCCACAGATTTTTTCAGGAGCAGGGCAATGATTGGTTTGATGGTGATGCCGATTTCGGATGAAATTGACGATACACAACATGACATTGTCCCTTTTGACTCCAGCGGAGGTCTGGGGCTCTTTTCGCTGTTCCCGCCCAATATCCCCGGGCAGTTCACAGGTATCGATTTTCCCCCGGCGCAAGTGGGGGTCAACCGCCCCTTGCTTTATACGAGTGCCAAGGGACTTCGGGTACTGGTTCAGGCTTATCTGAATATGGCGCAAGAGGACACCATTCGACTGTACGTCGATAAGAATCTGGTTGCCACGTCGGTGTTGCCTGCTGACCACGGTAATCTCGACGTGGTGATGCACATCGCTGCGAATCAGGTTCCGGCCGGCGTGCATACCTTGCGCTACGAGATTCTGCGCAAAAGCGGTCAGCCCCCCGAGGGGGCGCAGATCGAGGTCTGGTTCAAGATCGATCCGCCGGGCGGCAACGATCCCGAGCCGGACTTGCCCGGCCATCAACGACTCAAACCGGCTCGACTTCAGTTGAAGCCCGGGCAGGTCATTGACGAGGAAGTGGCTGCCGAGGGGGTCACGGCGATCATTCCTCCCTGGCCCTTCATGACCAAAGGGGACAAGTTGAAACTCCGTTTCCACGGTATTGCTGTCACGCCCTACACGGTGCTGGAGGGCGAGGTCGGAAAAGAGATCAGTGTTTTCATTTCGCCAGAGAATATCCGGGTTGCGGGCCCCGCGAATCCGGCGGTGGTGGTCTATCAGATCGAAGATCAGGTCGAGAACGTCAGCGACTTTTCGGAGCGTACGACCGTCGTCAGCGATCCAGACAACAACTGGCTCGATCCGGTATTCGTTCCTCTCGCCTATGAAGATCTGGTCAGTCTTGATGAGGTTGGATTCGACGACCTGGAGGTTCAGATCATTACGCGCCCCGGCTTTGCGCTGAAAGAGAAACTACTGCTTCGATGGGCGGCTACAACGCAAAGCGGTGAAGTGGTCGAGCACAGTGAAGAGCAATCGATTAGTCGTCTCGGCATTCAGTCTTTTAAAGTTCCCAATTCCGTTGTGCTTGCCAGCGCTTCCGGCCAGGTGCAAGTGGATTACCTGCGGACCAAAGCTGACGGTGAGCAAAATCGTTCAGAGATCTATGTCTTTACGTTGCAAGGAAAGACCTTGCGACTGCCTGCGCCGCTGATAACGGATCTGGTGGGCGGCACTCTGGATCCTGCGCTAAGCCGGACTGTGGTGTTGTGCGGTCCCGATGACCGGATAAAAAAGGGCTTCAGAGTCACATTGACGTGGCTGGGAACCAGTGCTTCCGGGCGTCCGCACCTGTATCAGACGTATCGCGACGTCAGTGATCGATTGGTCGGCCAGGCTATTGCCTTTAACGTAACCGGCAAGGACATCGCCCCATTGAATCGAGGGTCGGTCGTTGTCTCTTTTGAAGTCAGTCACGCCACGTTGAATCCTGCGCTGGTTTCCGAAGCGACGAATGCGCGCATCGGTGAACTCAAACCCGTCTTGCCAGCGCCGCAGGTTGGGGGGGGCCGTGGACGGTGTGCTCAATCCTGCGCAGGTGCCGTACGGCACGGATATTCAAGTTGCGGCGGCTGCCTATACCCGCTTGGGCGATGTGGTGCACGTGGAAGGTCGTGGGGGATGCGGGCGGGGTGGTTTTTTCGGGACAAGTTGCCGATTGATCAAACCCAGGCAGGCAAGGACCTTGAGTTCTGGCTGGACGGCGAGGCTATCGAATTCTATCGGGAGCAGTTCTTCAATCTGCTTTGGTGGATCGAGCGGCCAGACGAACTGCCGCAATCATCCGCGTTGCTCGAGTTGTATATCGGCGACCCGGCGCAGTCGTTGCAGCCACCAACTGTTCGGCGCGCGCCTGATGGCGTACTTGACCCGCTGGAAAATAATGGTGGTGCCCGCGCGCGTGTCCATGTGGCCAGCCCGCGCCCGGGTGATCAAGTGCGCTTGCTGGTCAAAGGAGCGCCGGGAGATGGCTCACCGACGTTTGCTCCTCAGCAGTTGAATACTGACAACGTTGCATTCTTTGTGCTGCGGCCTTCATTCATTGCGGAAAATCTGGGAAAACGGGTTGAAGTTCTTTACGAGCTGCTCAGAAATGGCAAGACGGTCCAGTCCAGGCCGTTGAATTTGACGGTCAAGACAATCAGTGACGGTGATCCCGTCCTGACTCGGCCGCATATCGTCGAAGCCGGTGCTGTACCGCTGATCGATCTGAGAATCATCCAGACTGACCTCACATGCGTGGTCAAGCCGCCGCTGCCGATTGCCGAGGTCGGGCAGCGCGTCTGGATCATGGTCAGCGGCGAGGGCGTTGAGCCGTTGGTATTGCGCCCCGGTACCGCGTTGACTGCCGAAGAAGTGACTCAAGGCATCAGCGTCACGGCGGCGCGAAGCTGGTTCTTTGAACTGAAGGATCTCTCTGGCTGTGAGGTGACCTGCAAAATAGCGCTGGGCAGCTCTGATGGTGAGGGCACGGCACTGGTGCTTCCGGTGGCGCGGTATACCGTCAAAGTCACACAGAAATTGGCGATTGATACTCAGCCGATGCTTTTGAATGGCTGGAAACTGTTGGGCGGCGCAGCGTATGGATTACGCGAGCTGGAGGTCGTCAACAACGTGCAAGTGCGCGTGCCAACGGGTGGACGGCCGCCTTACACCTATCGTTCAGCCAATGCCGGCATAGCATCGGTCGATGCCAACGGCAAAGTGTCGGGGCTGAGTAATCAATCAACCACCATCACGGTGACGGATGCCGATGGAAACCAGGTGGCCTATCCGGTGCGGGTGATGAATGTCCACCGGCTGATATTGAACGATACCTTCATGACCGCAGCCCAGGCCGGCGCCTGGTTCATGCAATTCGGTGCCGTCAACATGGACAACAGTGGACAACCCATGGGATGGGGGATTTTGCAAACCAACTTTGTTGACGTGACGCCTATTTATGGTGGGCGGGGCTTGTATTACGGGCGATTTGTGTCGGTCAATCTTTCATACCCGCACTTGTATGCGATCGAACATTCGTTGCTCGAGAGCGACGGGAGAATGGGCAGTCGCAACGTGCTTTTATCCGATGGGGCGACTCGCTCTCGGGTAATGGGGTATTTCCCGACGTAGTCAGTCAGGCATGTGTCATTTTCATGAGCCTGAGGAAATCGTGACATTTGGCTGTCCTGAGCAAGAGTATGTCGAGGAAGGAGGTAGGCCGTCCGTAAGGGGACGGGCTATCTGGTGGGCCGCGACTTGCTTCTTGGTGAAATTAAGCCAGAGCAAATTTTGATTGCCTGATAAATTCGTCAGTGCGCGGTTTTTCTGATTTTTGTTCACCTGCGCTAATGGTGATAGCCGTCCCGCGTCTGTTTTGCGGTCGGCTCCAGGGCGCCCGGCTTCAGGCAAGACAATTCCCCGAAACAAACTTCAATTTCAATCCCCGGCAAAAGTTGGAAGGCTTCTTGCAATAGCCGCCGTGCGCCTGCTTCGGGCGTCAAAAGTTTGCTTTAAAGGAACGGGGAAAACCGGTGGATCGCTCTCAGTTATTCAACACTGCTCGCTCGAATGTTGCCGACCTCAGTCGAGGCAATCTGGGCGTGCCGTTGTTGCTGCTGGTCATGCTGGCCATGATGATGCTGCCGGTGCCGCCGTTCCTGCTGGACGTGTTCTTCACCTTCAACATTGCCCTGTCGATTGTCGTCCTGCTGGTCTGCGTGTACGCGCTGCGGCCGCTGGATTTCGCGGTGTTCCCGACGATTCTGCTGGTGGCGACGCTGTTGCGGCTGGCGTTGAACGTGGCCTCGACGCGGGTGGTGATGCTCCACGGGCAGGACGGCCACGCCGCCGCCGGTAAGGTGATCCAGGCCTTCGGTGAAGTGGTGATCGGTGGTAACTACGTGGTCGGTATCGTGGTGTTCGCGATCCTGATGATCATCAACTTCGTCGTGGTGACCAAGGGTGCCGGGCGGATTTCCGAGGTGAGCGCGCGTTTCACCCTCGATGCGATGCCCGGCAAGCAAATGGCGATCGACGCCGACCTCAACGCCGGTTTGATCGATCAGAACCAGGCCAAGGCGCGCCGTCAGGAAGTCGCGCAAGAGGCGGAGTTCTACGGTTCGATGGACGGTGCCAGCAAGTTCGTGCGGGGTGACGCCATTGCCGGCTTGCTGATCCTGTTCATCAACCTCATCGGTGGCATGGCGGTCGGTATCTTCCAACACAACATGAACTTCGCTGACGCTGGCAAGGTGTACGCCTTGCTGACCATCGGTGACGGTTTGGTGGCGCAATTGCCATCACTGTTGTTATCGACAGCGGCAGCGATCATGGTGACCCGTGCTTCCGGTTCGGAAGACATGGGCAAGCAGATCAACCGGCAGATGTTCGCCTCGCCCAAAGCCCTGGCGGTGGCGGCAGGTCTGATGGCGGTCATGGGCCTGGTCCCGGGCATGCCGCATTTCTCGTTTCTGAGCATGGCCGCACTGGCCGCCGGTGGCGCGTACCTGTTCTGGAAAAAGCAGAACGTCGCCAAAGTGCAGGCGCTGCAGGAAGTTCAGCGTCAGCAGGAACTGCTGCCGTCGCCGGCCCGCGCCATGGAAACCAAGGAACTGGGCTGGGATGACGTGACGCCGATCGACATGATCGGCCTGGAAGTCGGCTATCGCCTGATCCCGCTGGTGGATCGCAATCAGGGCGGGCAGTTGCTGGCGCGGATCAAGGGCGTGCGCAAGAAGCTTTCGCAGGACCTGGGCTTCCTGATGCCGACCGTGCACATCCGTGACAACCTCGATCTGGCGCCGAGTGCCTATCGCCTGACCCTGATGGGGGTGATCCTGGCCGAAGCCGAGATCTATCCGGATCGCGAACTGGCGATCAACCCGGGGCAGGTCTACGGCACGCTCAACGGCATTACCGCCAAAGATCCGGCTTTCGGCCTGGAGGCGGTGTGGATCGAAGTCAGCCAGCGCGCGCAGGCGCAATCGCTCGGTTACACCGTGGTCGACGCCAGTACCGTGGTGGCGACGCACTTGAACCAGATTCTGTACAAACACTCCAGTGAGCTGATCGGCCACGAAGAAGTGCAGCAACTCATGCAATTGCTGGCCAAAAGCTCGCCGAAACTGGCTGAAGAGTTGGTACCAGGTGTGGTGTCGCTGTCGCAATTGCTCAAAGTGCTGCAGGCATTGCTGGCCGAACACGTGCCGGTACGCGACATCCGCAGCATTGCCGAAGCCATCGCCAACAACGCCGCCAAGAGTCAAGATACCGCCGCTTTGGTGGCCGCCGTACGCGTCGGCGTATCCCGCGCCATCGTCCAAAGCATTGTAGGCACTGACTCCGAGCTGCCTGTGATCACCTTGGAGCCAAGGTTGGAACAAATATTGCTCAATAGTCTGCAGAAGGCAGGACAAGGCTCGGAAGAGGGCGTTCTGCTGGAGCCAAGCATGGCCGAGAAGCTGCAGCGTTCGCTCATCGAAGCGGCGCAGCGCCAGGAAATGCAAGGTCAACCGGTGATCCTGTTGGTAGCAGGCCCGATCCGCGCGATGCTCTCGCGTTTCGGTCGCCTCGCCGTCCCGGGGCTGCACGTGCTGGCCTACCAGGAAATTCCGGACAACAAGCAAGTGACCATCGTTGCGACAGTAGGGCCCAACGGCTGAGGTAGTGGTTTATGCAAGTTAAGCGTTTTTTCGCCGCCGATATGCGTCAGGCCATGAAGCTGGTTCGTGATGAGCTGGGCGCTGATGCCGCCATCATTGGCAACCGCCGCATTGCCGGCGGTGTCGAGCTGACGGCGGCGCTGGATTACAAATTGTCGGCGCTGGCGCCGCGGGTTCCGAACATGGAACTCGAGGACGAACTGCGCAAGACCCAGTCGCGCATCGTCACCGCTCAGGCCGAACTGAGCCTGCGTGGCGAAGCCGATGGCAATAGCAATCGCCAGATCTTTGCCGGGCTGCCGTTGACGGCCGGCCTGCCACTGACCGCTGCCGAGCCGTTGAGCGAACCGACCTACGCCGCCCCGGCGCGTCCGGCTGCGGCACCTGCACCGGCATCGACGGGTGTCGATCCGCGTGCGCTGGATTCGATGCGTTTCGAATTGAACAGTCTGCGTGAGCTGATGGAAGTGCAGCTCGGCACCTTGGCCTGGAACCAGCTGCAAGGCAGCCGTCCGGCACAGGCCAATCTGTATCGCCGCCTGCAGCGCATCGGTCTGTCCGGGCCGTTGTCGCGCGATTTGCTGGCGATGATCACTGACATCGAAGAACCGCGTCAGGCCTGGCGCATGTTGCTCGCGCACCTGGCGCGGATGATTGCCGTACCGGAAGTCGAGCCGCTGGAAGAGGGTGGAGTGATTGCCATGGTCGGCCCGGCCGGCATGGGCAAGACCACCACCCTGGCCAAACTGGCTGCGCGCTATGTGCTCAAGTACGGCGCGCAGAATGTCGCGCTGGTCAGCATGGACAGCTTCCGCATCGGTGCGCAGGAACAACTCAAGACCCTGGGGCGGATTCTCAACGTGCCGGTGACCCACGTCGACCCGGGCCAGTCGCTGGTGCAGGCGCTGGATCCATTGCTGCGCAAGCGCGTGGTGCTGATCGATACCGCCGGCCTGCAGGCCAGCGATCCGGCGCTGCGCATGCAGCTGGAAAGTCTGGCCGGGCGTGGCATCCGTTCAAAAAATTATCTGGTGCTGGCAACCACCAGCCAGAAACAGGTTCTAACCGCCGCTTATCACAGTTACAAGCGTTGCGGGCTTGCCGGCTGCATCCTGACTAAACTGGATGAGACGGCCAGCCTTGGCGAAGTGTTGAGCCTGGCGATCAGTCATGAACTGCCGGTCGCGTACCTGACCGATGGCCCACGGATTCCGGATGATCTGCATCTGCCGCGCCGTCATCAGTTGGTCAGCCGCGCCGTCAGCGTGCAAATGCAGGAAGAACCCAGCGAAGAAGCCATGGCTGACATGTTCGCTGATATCTACCACAGCCCGACCAAGCAGGTTGGCTGAGGTAATGAACAGTTTTTGTACCTACATCGATGGTCTGCCATGCATTGTTCCGGTTGTGAACGCGCAGCCAGTAATGTGGCCTCCGTCTATGCAAGACAAGGTAAAGAAATAACATGGGCAGCATGCATCCCGTACAGGTGATCGCGGTGACCGGCGGCAAAGGTGGCGTCGGCAAGACTAACGTGTCAGTGAACTTGTCTCTGGCGCTGGCAGAGCTTGGCCGTCGGGTCATGCTGCTGGACGCCGACCTGGGGCTGGCGAATGTCGACGTTCTGCTGGGACTGACCCCCAAACGCACGCTGGCCGATGTCATCGAAGGTCGCTGCGAGCTGCGCGACGTGCTGTTGCAGGGTCCCGGCGGGATCCGCATCGTGCCGGCCGCTTCCGGCACCCAAAGCATGGTGCACCTGAGCCCGGCGCAACATGCCGGTCTGATTCAGGCGTTCAGCGACATCGGCGACAATCTCGATGTACTGGTGATCGACACCGCTGCGGGCATTGGTGACTCGGTAGTCAGTTTCGTGCGCGCGGCGCAGGAAGTGTTGCTGGTGGTCTGCGACGAGCCAACCTCGATCACCGACGCCTACGCGCTGATCAAACTGCTCAACCGCGACTACGGCATGAACCGCTTCCGCGTCCTCGCCAACATGGCGCAGAGCCCGCAGGAAGGGCGCAACCTGTTTGCCAAGTTGACCAAGGTCACGGATCGCTTTCTCGACGTCGCCTTACAATACGTCGGCGCGGTGCCGTACGACGAAAGCGTGCGCAAGGCCGTGCAGAAGCAGCGAGCGGTCTATGAAGCCTTTCCGCGTTCCAAGTGCGCGCTGGCGTTTAAGGCGATCGCGCAGAAGGTCGATACCTGGCCGCTGCCTGCCAACCCGCGTGGGCACCTTGAGTTTTTCGTCGAGCGCCTCGTGCAGCAAACGGCAGGGCCTGTGTTATGACCGCCAGCGGTATGAACTACTACAAGAAATCGGCACGTGACGCGCAGTACGAGTTGATCGAGCGTTACGCGCCACTGGTCAAGCGCATTGCCTATCACCTGCTGGCGCGCTTGCCGGCGAGTGTGCAGGTCGAAGACCTGATTCAGGCCGGGATGATCGGCCTGCTCGAAGTCTCGACCAAATATGACGCCAGCAAAGGCGCCAGTTTCGAAACGTACGCGGGCATCCGGATCCGCGGCGCGATGCTCGATGAAGTGCGCAAAGGGGATTGGGCACCACGCTCGGTTCACCGCAACACCCGTATGGTCAGCGACGCAATTCGCTCAATTGAAGCTAAAACCGGCCGAGATGCTAAAGATCACGAGGTTGCGGCCGAACTCCAATTGAGTCTCGATGATTACTACGGGATTTTGAATGACACGCTGGGCAGCCGGCTGTTCAGTTTCGACGACCTGCTGCAGGACGGTGAACACGAAGGGCTGCACGAGGATGGCGCCAGTGCTCATCTTGAGCCGTCACGCGATCTGGAAGATGAACGCTTCCAGGCTGCGCTGGCGGACGCGATTGCCAATTTGCCGGAGCGTGAGCGACTGGTGTTGGCGCTGTACTACGACGAAGAACTGAACCTCAAGGAAATCGGTGAAGTCCTTGGCGTCAGTGAATCGCGGGTCAGCCAGTTACACAGCCAGTGCGCGGCCCGTTTGCGGGGGCGTTTGGGGGAGTGGCGAGCGCGCTGAAGGCAGTGTGGGGACACTGCGAACGAGGCTGGTGCGGTGATGAACGGCACCGGTCTTGCTCTGTTGTGCTCCAGACAGTCATCGAGTGCTTTGCCGGATTGATTGAAATGGCGCGTCCAGGTGCTGGGCGCGTTTAAGACTGCTTGGAGGTCGAATTGGACAAGAACATGAAAATCCTCATCGTTGATGACTTCTCAACGATGCGGCGGATCATCAAGAACCTGCTGCGTGATCTGGGGTTCACCAACACCGTCGAGGCCGACGATGGCACCACTGCCATTCCGGTGCTCAACAGCGGAAGCATCGACTTTCTGGTAACGGACTGGAACATGCCGGGCATGACCGGTATCGACCTGCTGCGCCACGTGCGTGCCGATGAAAAACTCAAGCACCTGCCCGTGCTGATGGTGACTGCCGAAGCCAAGCGCGAGCAGATCATCGAAGCGGCCCAGGCCGGCGTCAACGGCTACGTGGTCAAACCTTTCACGGCTCAGGCGCTGAAAAGAAAAAAATCGAGAAGATTTTCGAACGCATCGGCTGATGAACGCGCGGGGGAGCTATGGAGCATAACGAATCTTCACAGGGCGATTTCGAATCGACCCTGAAAAAACACGCGGTCGAACTGGTCGAGAGCCTTGAAAAAGGCAGGTTCGGCGACGCTGTGCAACTGATCCATGAGCTCAATCAGACCCGTGACCGTGGCCTGTATCAGGAAGTGGGCAAGCTCACACGCGAACTGCACAGTGCGATCGTCAACTTCCAGATCGATCCGCACATGCCGCAGGCCGAGGAAGTGTCGCAAATCACCGACGCCACCGAACGCCTGGGCTATGTGGTCAAGCTGACCGAAGCCGCGGCCAACCGCACCATGGATCTGGTGGAAAGCGCGACCCCGGTGGTCAATGGCCTGGCTGAAGAAGCCCAGGCGCTGAGCACCGATTGGGGCCGCTTCATGCGTCGTGAAGTCGGGGCTGAAGAGTTCCGCGAACTGGCGCGCCGGGTCGACGGTTTTCTGTCACGCAGCAGCACGGACAACCGTGCGGTGTCGAGCAACCTGAACGACATCCTGCTGGCTCAGGATTACCAGGACCTCACCGGTCAGGTGATCAAGCGTGTGACCCAACTGGTCACCGAAGTCGAAAGCAATTTGCTCAAACTCGTCCTCATGGCCAGTCAGGTTGACCGCTTTGCGGGCATCGAACACGACCGTGCCGCGATGCTTGCAGAAAAAGATCCACAAAAACATCTCTCGCAGGGTGAAGGTCCGCAGATTCATGCCGATAAACGAGAAGACGTTGTGTCCGGTCAGGACGATGTGGACGATTTGTTATCCAGCCTCGGATTCTAGAGTTTTGGAATTTTAGGTTTTTTGGGTTTTTAGACCTGTAGGAGCACCCCATTAATGAGCTTCGGCGCCGATGAAGAGATCCTTCAGGATTTCCTGGTTGAGGCCGGCGAGATTCTTGAGCAACTGTCCGAGCAACTGGTCGAGCTGGAAAGCCGCCCGGATGACGCAGATCTGCTCAACGCAATTTTTCGCGGTTTCCACACTGTAAAAGGGGGCGCCGGCTTCCTTCAGCTCAACGAGCTGGTGGAGTGCTGTCACATCGCCGAAAACGTGTTCGACATCCTGCGCAAGGGTGAACGTCGCGTTGATGCAGAACTGATGGACGTGGTGCTTGAAGCACTGGACGCGGTGAACAGCATGTTCAGCGAAGTCCGTGAACGTGCACCGATCACGGCGGCCACTCCGGAACTGCTGGCCGCGCTGGCGCGTCTGGCCGAACCGCAATCGGCCGACGAAGCCCCGGCTTCGCCGGTGGCCGAGATGATCGAAGAGCTGGTCGTCGAAGGCGATTCGAACGATTCGGGCGACATCACCGATAACGAATTTGAACAGCTGCTGGATTCGCTGAACGCCGTCAAGGCCGAAGCCGAAGCCCCGGCCGCTGCTGCGCCTGCGCCGGCTGCCGATGCGGCCGCCAGCGATGAAATCACCGACGCCGAATTCGAGTCGTTGCTCGATCAACTGCACGGCAAAGGCCAGTTCGCGCCAGACGCCGTCGCACCGACTGCGGCTGCTCCAGCGGCACCGGCGGCGGGTGACAGCTCGGACATCACCGACGACGAATTTGAAGCACTGCTCGATCAGTTGCACGGCAAGGGCAACTTCGCCGTCGAAGCACTGGAGTCGGCTATTGCTTCGGCACCGGCGGCGCCTGCCGCACCGGCGGCCGCCGCTGCCGGCAGCGATCTGATCAGCGATCACGAGTTCGAATCGCTGCTCGACGAATTGCACGGCAAAGGCAAGTTCACCGACGTTGGCGCCGCTGCTGCGGGCACCGCGTCGACCGTGGCTGCGCCTGCCGCCAAGGCTGCCGCTCCAGCTGCTGCGCCGAAAGCGGCGCCCAAGCCTGAACCGAAAGC
>NZ_JABULD010000541.1:0-25165 GCF_014060985.1 Pseudomonas sp. MD195_PC81_125 | reverse complement strand
AGATCGCAGCCTGCGGCAGCTCCTACAGGGTTACTGCGCCGTCGACTTAGAGACCGTAGCTCATCAGACGATCGTAACGGCGCTTGAGCAGCGCTTCGTTGTCGAACTTCTTCAGCATCGCCAGTTGCGAGCTCAGTTCGGCACGGATCGAGGCAGCAGCAGCGGCCGGATCACGGTGGGCGCCGCCCAGTGGCTCGCCGATGACCTTGTCGACGATACCCAGACCTTTCAGGCGCTCGGCGGTGATGCCCATCGCCTCGGCAGCGTCCGGCGCTTTTTCGGCGGTTTTCCACAGGATCGAAGCACAACCTTCCGGCGAGATCACCGCGTAGGTCGAGTACTGCAGCATGTTCAACTGATCGCAGACACCGATCGCCAACGCACCGCCGGAACCACCTTCACCGATCACGGTGGCGATGATCGGGGTTTTCAGGCGCGCCATCACGCGCAGGTTCCAGGCGATGGCCTCGCTCTGGTTGCGCTCTTCGGCGTCAATACCCGGGTAGGCGCCCGGGGTGTCGATGAAGGTCAGGATCGGCATCTTGAAACGCTCGGCCATTTCCATCAGACGGCAAGCCTTGCGGTAGCCTTCCGGACGCGGCATGCCGAAGTTGCGGCGTACCTTCTCGCGCACTTCACGCCCCTTCTGGTGACCGATGACCATCACTGGCTGGTCTTCCAGACGGGCCACGCCACCCACAATGGCGGCGTCGTCGGAGAAGTGACGGTCACCGTGCAGTTCGTCGAACTCGGTAAAGATGTGCTCGATGTAATCGAGGGTGTACGGGCGTTTCGGGTGGCGCGCCAGGCGAGCGATCTGCCAGCTGGTCAGCTTGCCGAAGATGTCTTCGGTCAGCGTGCGGCTCTTGTCCTGCAGGCGGGAGATCTCATCGCCGATATTCAGCGAATTGTCATTACCGACCAAGCGCAACTCTTCGATCTTGGCTTGCAGGTCGGCGATCGGCTGTTCGAAATCTAGAAAATTCGGGTTCATAGGCGTCCGTCTTGGGTCGTGTCCCAAATGAGCTTGGGCCGGCCGGTTGTCTATTCGCGCCCTACCTTAAGGGAGAGGCGCGCTGAGGTCGAGATTAAAAATTCAGGTTGTGGGCAAGCGCAATGATGGCACTTGCCGGTCAACGGTATTGGAGGAAGACGTTGTCTCGCCCGAACTGGTCACGCAGGGCTTGAATCAACGCATCTGCCGGATCGATTCGCCAGGTCTCGCCGAACTGCAGCAAGGTCTTGGCATCGGGACTGGTGTACTCCATGGTGATCGGGCACGCCCCGCGGTGACGCTTGAGCAGTTCACCCAACCAGCGTAGCTGATCGCCTTTCAAATCCTGAGTGTGCAGCTTCAGGCGCAGGCTTTCGGCCAGATTGGTCCGTGCATCCTCCATGCTCATCACCCGCTTGACCCGCAGGCGCAGGCCGCCGGAGAAGTCGTCGTTGCTGACTTCGCCTTCGACCACCACCATCGCGTCGGTCTGCAACAGCGACTGCGCAGAATGGAACGCATCGGCAAACAGCGAGGCCTCGATCCGTCCCGAGCGGTCATCAAGGGTAATGAAGCCCATCTTGTCGCCCTTTTTTGTTCTTCATCACGCGCAGGGCAATGATCATCCCGGCCACGGTTTGCGTGTCGCGAGCCGGTTTCAGGTCGATGATGCGCTGCCGGGCGAAGCGACGAATCTCGCCTTCATATTCGTCGATCGGGTGACCGGTCAGGTACAGACCCAGGGTATCTTTCTCACCCTTGAGGCGTTCCTTGAGGGTCAGCTCCTTGGCCTTGCGGTGCGTTGCATAGACGTCGGCATCTTCCTCGACGAACAGCCCGCCGAACAGGTCGGCATGGCCGCTGTCGCGGGTGCGCGCTGTCTGCTCGGCCGACTTGATTGCCTCTTCCATCGCCGCCAGCAGCACGGCGCGGTTGCGGTCGATGTTGGCCTGATAAGCCTTTTGTTCATCGTGGAAGTACGGGCCGAGGCGATCCAGCGCGCCGCTGCGGATCAGACCGTCCAGCGTGCGTTTGTTGATGCGCTTGAGGTCAACCCGGGCGCAGAAGTCGAACAGATCCTTGAACGGACCGGCCTGACGGGCTTCGGTAATCGCTTCCACCGGGCCTTCACCGACGCCTTTAATCGCGCCCAGGCCGTATACGATGCGGCCTTCGTCGTTCACCGTGAACTTGAACTCCGAAGTGTTCACGTCCGGCGCGTCGAGGCGCAGCTTCATCGTGCGCACTTCCTCGATCAAGGTCACGACCTTGTCGGTGTTGTGCATATCCGCCGAAAGCACCGCCGCCATGAACGGCGCCGGGTAATGGGCTTTCAGCCAAGCGGTCTGGTACGACACCAGGCCGTAAGCGGCGGAGTGGGACTTGTTGAAGCCGTAACCGGCGAATTTCTCTACCAGGTCAAAAATGTTACCGGCAAGATCCGCATCGATATTGTTCGACGCACAACCTTCAATGAAACCGCCGCGCTGCTTGGCCATTTCCTCGGGTTTCTTCTTACCCATCGCCCGACGCAGCATGTCCGCACCACCGAGGGTGTAACCGGCCATGACCTGAGCGATCTGCATCACCTGTTCCTGATACAGGATGATGCCGTACGTCGGCGCCAGCACCGGTTGCAGGCCTTCATACTGGTAATCCGGGTGCGGATAAGCCAATTCGGCGCGACCGTGCTTACGGTTGATGAAGTCATCCACCATGCCCGATTGCAGTGGGCCCGGACGGAACAGGGCCACCAGTGCGATCAAGTCTTCGAGGCAGTCAGGCTTGAGCTTTTTGATCAGCTCTTTCATGCCCCGGGATTCGAGCTGGAACACCGCAGTGGTTTCAGCTTTTTGCAGCAACTGATAGGTCGGTTTGTCATCCAGCGGGATGAACGCGATGTCCAGCGGCGGTTCGTTGACCTTGGCGCGGTCGCGGTTGATGGTTTTCAGCGCCCAGTCGATGATCGTCAGGGTCCGCAAGCCGAGGAAGTCGAACTTCACCAGACCGGCCGCCTCGACGTCGTCCTTGTCGAACTGGGTCACCAGACCATCGCCGGCCTCGTCGCAATAGATCGGCGAGAAATCGGTCAGCTTGGTCGGGGCGATTACCACACCACCGGCGTGTTTACCGACGTTACGCACCACGCCCTCGAGCTTGCGCGCCATCTCCCAGATTTCCGCCGCTTCCTCATCGACCTTGATGAAATCACGCAGAATCTCTTCCTGCTCGTAGGCTTTTTCCAGGGTCATGCCGACTTCGAACGGAATCATCTTCGACAGACGATCCGCCAGGCCGAATGACTTGCCCTGGGCCCGCGCCACGTCGCGCACCACCGCCTTGGCGGCCATGGAGCCGAAGGTGATGATCTGGCTTACCGCGTTGCGACCGTATTTCTCGGCCACGTAGTCGATCACCCGGTCACGACCGTCCATGCAGAAGTCGACGTCGAAGTCGGGCATCGAGACCCGCTCCGGGTTAAGGAAACGTTCGAACAGCAGGTCGTATTCCAGCGGGTCGAGGTCGGTGATCTTCTGCACATAGGCCACCAGCGATCCGGCACCCGACCCACGGCCCGGGCCTACCGGCACGCCGTTGTTCTTGGCCCACTGGATAAAGTCCATCACGATCAGGAAGTAACCGGGGAAGCCCATCTGGATGATGATATCCAGCTCGAAATTCAGCCGGTCGACGTAGACCTGACGCTTGGCCTCATAGTCTTCGGTGGTGTCCTTGGGCAGCAATACGCTGAGGCGGTCTTCCAGACCATCGAACGACACCTTGCGGAAGTATTCATCGATGGTCATGCCATCAGGAATCGGGTAGTCCGGCAGGAAGTGCTTGCCCAGCTTCACGTCGATGTTGCAACGCTTGGCAATCTCGACGGTGTTTTCGATCGCATCGGGAATGTCACTGAACAGCTCGGCCATTTCCTCGGCGCTTTTCAGGTACTGCTGATCGCTGTAATTCTTCGAGCGCCGCGGATCGTCGAGGGCGCGGCCCTCACCGATGCACACGCGGGTTTCGTGGGCAGCAAAGTCTTCCTGCTTGATGAAGCGCACATCGTTGGTCGCCACCAGCGGCGCACCGAGCTTGTCGGCCAGGGCCACGGCGCCGTGCAATTGCTCTTCGTCGTTGGGGCGATTGGTGCGCTGGATTTCCAGATAGAAACGATCAGGGAACACCGCCATCCACTCGCGCGCCAACGTCTCGGCTTCGGCCGGGTTACCGCCAATCATGGCCATGCCGATTTCGCCTTCCTTCGCGGCGGACAGCATGATCAGACCTTCGTTGGCCTCGGCGACCCATTCGCGCTCGATGATGATCATGCCATTGCGCTGGCCTTCGATGAAGCCGCGCGAGATCAGCTCGGTGAGATTGCGATAGCCCTTGGCGTTCATTACCAACAGGCTGATCCGGCTCAATGGCCCGTCCGGATCCTTGTTCGACAGCCACAGGTCGGCGCCGCAGATCGGCTTGATGCCGGCGCCCATGGCGTTTTTTATAGAATTTGACCAGGGAACACATGTTGTTCTGATCGGTGACCGCCACGGCCGGCATGTTCATGCCGGTCAGCGCCTTGACCAGTGGCTTGATCCGCACCAGCCCGTCGACCAGGGAGTATTCAGTGTGCAGGCGTAGATGAACGAATGAAGCCGGCATAGTGATCCTGTCCAGTTACATAGAAACAACAAGGCCCGGATTGTACCGGGCCTCGAACAAAACATCAGCCTTGCGACTAAACCTGTGTCAGGCCTTCGCGCGCCTCGTAAGCCTGTCGCACCGGGGCGAACGAGCGCCGGTGAATCGGTGTCGGGCCAAGCCGCGCCAACGCTTCCAGATGAACGGGCGTCGGGTAGCCTTTATGGCCGCCGATGCCGTACCCCGGGTAGATCAATTCGAATGCCGCCATTTCCCGGTCGCGGCTGACTTTGGCCAGAATCGACGCGGCAGCAATGGCCGGCACCTTGCCGTCGCCCTGCACCACCGCTTCGGCGCGCATCGGCAGTTTCGGGCAGCGGTTACCGTCGATCATCGCCAGTTTCGGCTGAATATGCAGACCGGCCACCGCGCGCTGCATGGCGAGCATGGTCGCGTGCAGGATGTTCAGCTCGTCGATTTCCTCGACTTCGGCGCGGGCGATGCACCAGCTCAGGGATTTTTCGATGATCTCGTCGTAGAGCTTCTCGCGCCGGGCTTCGGTGAGCTTCTTCGAGTCGTTGAGACCAAGGATCGGCCGGTTCGGATCGAGGATCACCGCCGCCGTCACCACCGCGCCGCACAAGGGGCCACGACCGACTTCGTCGACACCGGCCACCAGTTCTTCGACTTCGGCGACCAATGTGAAATCCAGGCCCATTTGCATCGTCTTGCTCATTGTTTCTGACCGATCAGGTTGAGGACGGCATCCGCCGCCTGATTGGAAGCGTCCCGCCGCAACGTGCGGTGAATCTCGTCGAAGCCACGGGTCTGCTCTTCGCCGCCGTCGATCAACGGCGACAGGGTCTGCGCCAACGCCTCGACCGTCGCATCATCCTGCAACAACTCTGGCACCAACAGACGCTGGGCCAACAGGTTGGGCAAGGACACGTACGGGCTCTTGACCATGCGCTTGAGGATCCAGAACGTCAGCGGTGCCAGGCGATACGCAACGACCATCGGCCGCTTGTACAGCAACGCTTCAAGCGTCGCCGTGCCGGAGGCGATCAGCACCGCGTTGCACGCCGCGAGCGCCAGATGGGATTTGCCATCGAGCAGGGTCACCGGCAAGTCGCGGCCAACCAGCAACGCTTCGAGTTGCGCGCGACGCTCGGCATTGGCACACGGGATGACGAAGCGCAGCCCCGGGCGCATGGCCCGCAGACGCTCGGCCGTATCAAGGAACAGCGCCCCGAGACGGCCGACTTCACCACCGCGACTGCCGGGCATCAACGCCACCAGCGGACCGTCGGGCAAACCGAGTTCGGCACGCGCTGCGGCGCGGTCGGCCTGCAGCGGAATGGTATCGGCCAGCGTATGACCGACGAACCGCACCGGCACGCCTTTCTCTTCGTAGAATTTTGCTTCAAATGGCAACAGGGTGAGCATCAGATCGCAGCCTTCGCGAATCTTCAGCACACGCTTCTGACGCCATGCCCACACCGACGGGCTGACGTAGTGCACGGTCTTGATCCCGGCCTGACGCAGCTTGAGTTCGATATTGAGGTTGAAATCCGGGGCATCGATGCCGATGAACACGTCCGGTTTCTCGGCGATCAGCGTAGCGATCAGGTCCTTGCGCCGCTTGAGCAACTCGCGCAGCCGCCCGAGCACCTCCACGAGCCCCATGACCGACAGGCGCTCCATGGGGAAATACGACGTCAGGCCTTCGGCCTGCATCAACGGACCGCCGACACCGATGAACTCGACTGCCGGATGTTGCGCCTTGAGGGCGCGCATCAGACCGGCGCCCAAAATATCCCCGGAAGCTTCGCCCGCCACCAGCGCAATACGCAGATTGGCCATGATCAGCGGGTGATGCCGCGAGTCGAGGACTGGATCGAATCACGGAACAGCGCGACTTCCGGGAATTGCGCAGCAGGTTCGACCAGTTCGGCCAGCGCTTGCTCCACGGTCAGCCCCTGGCGATACACCGTTTTATAGGCGCGGCGCAGCGCATGAATTGCGTCTTCACTGAAACCGCGGCGGCGCATGCCTTCAAAGTTCATGCTGCGCGCTTCGGCGGGGTTGCCGAAGACGGTGACGAACGCCGGAACGTCCTTGCCGATGGCGGTGCCCATGCCGGAAAAGCTGTGCGCGCCAATATGGCAATACTGATGAACCAGGGTGAACCCGGACAGGATCGCCCAGTCGTCAACGTGCACATGCCCGGCCAACGCGGTGTTGTTGACCAGAATGCAGTGGTTGCCGATGACGCTGTCATGCCCGATGTGGGCGTAGGCCATGATCAGGTTGTGATCGCCCAGCGTGGTTTCCGAACGGTCCTGCACGGTGCCACGGTGAATGGTCACGCCTTCGCGGATGACGTTGTGGTCACCGATCACCAGACGGGTTTCTTCACCTTTGTACTTCAGATCGGGCGTGTCTTCGCCTACCGAGGAAAACTGGTAGACGCGGTTGTGCTTGCCGATGCGGGTCGGGCCTTTGAGGACCACGTGCGGCCCGATCACAGTACCCTCGCCGATTTCCACACCTGCGCCGATGATCGACCACGGGCCGACCTCGACGCCGTCAGCCAGAATGGCCGACGGATCGATGATTGCACGAGGGTCAATCAAACTCATAGCTTGCGTTCCGCACAGATGATTTCCGCCGAGCAGACCGGCTTGCCGTCGACCGAGGCCTGGCATTCGAATTTCCAGATCTGACGCTTGCAGCTGATGAACTTGGCTTCAAGGATCAACTGGTCGCCCGGCAGCACTGGCTGGCGGAAACGCAGTTTGTCGGAACCGACGAAGTAGTACAGGGTGCCGTCGGCCGGCTTTACGTCAAGCATTTTGAAACCGAGGATCCCGGCAGCCTGGGCCATCGCTTCGATGATCAGTACGCCCGGCATGATCGGGTGCGCCGGGAAGTGGCCGTTGAAGAATGGCTCATTGATGCTGACATTCTTGTAGGCGCGAATGCGCTTGCCTTCAGTGTCCAGTTCCACCACCCGGTCCACCAGCAGGAACGGGTAACGGTGAGGCAGGTATTCGCGAATCTCGTTGATGTCCATCATTTCGGGGGGAAGCCTATGTAAAGATTGGGAGCGCGACTGACGCGCACTCCTCTAGCAAATCAAGGAGGCAGTCTAGAGGCTGTGCACACTTGATATGGAAATGGTATCAGCCATCAGATGAAGCATTGCTGCCGGGGGTCACTTCCCCGACGCGCTTTTCCAGCTGCTTCAAACGTCGCGCGAGGTCATCGAGCTGACGGATGCGGGCCGCGCTTTTGCGCCATTCGGCCGCCGGTTGCATGGCTGTGCCGGACGAATAGGCACCCGGCTCGGTAATCGAGTGGGTCACCATGGTCATCCCGGTCAGGAAAACGTTGTCGCAAATATCGATGTGCCCAACCAGGCCGACACCACCGGCGAGCATGCAATGCTTGCCGATTTTGGTGCTGCCGGAGATACCGACACACGCCGCCATGGCGGTGTGATCACCGACCTGGACGTTGTGCGCGATCTGGATCTGGTTGTCGAGCTTCACGCCGTTGCCGATCACGGTGTCCGCCAACGCGCCACGGTCGATGGCGGTGTTCACGCCGATCTCGACATCGTCGCCGATGGTCACGCCACCGATCTGGGCGATCTTCTGCCAGATACCTTTCTCGTTGGCAAAACCGAAACCTTCACCACCGAGCACGGCACCGGACTGGATCACTACGCGCTTGCCGATGCGCACGTCGTGGTACAGCGTCACTCGCGGAGCGAGCCAGCCGCCCTCACCGATTTCACTGCGGGCACCGATGACGCAATGGGCACCCAACGTGACCTGCGCACCGATGCGGGCACCCGCCTCGATCACCACGAACGGGCCAATGCTGGCGCTTGGATCAACCACCGCATCCGGCGCAATCACCGCTGTGGGATGAACACCCGCAGCGGCTTTCGGCTTCGGATCGAACAGATGCGAGATGCGTGCATAAGCCAGGTAAGGATCCGGCACCACCAGCGCGTTGCCGGTAAAACCGTCGGCATCGGCCTCCTTGAGCAATAGCGCAGCCGCCTGGGAACTTGCCAGGTATTTGCGATATTGAGGATTTGCCAGAAAGCTCAACTGAGCTGGGCCAGCCTCCTGCAAGGTGGCTAGCCCAGTAATTTGCGTCTCGGGGTCGCCACGCAGGGTGGCGCCGAGGAACTCGGCCAACTGGCCGAGCTTGATAGTCACGGTCATGGGTTACTTCAGCTGATTCATGCGCTCGATAACCTGGCGCGTGATGTCGTACTGAGGTTTGACATCGATCACTGCGCCACGCTCGAACACCAGGTCAAAACCACCTTTCTTGATGACTTCTTCCACTGCGCTATCCAGTTTCGGCTTCAGTTGCTTGAGCATTTCGCGGTCGGCAACTGCCTTGGCTTCGTTCAGTTCCTTGGACTGGAACTGGAAGTCACGGGCCTTTTGCTTGAACTCAAGCTCCAGACGCTCACGCTCGCCCTGCTGCATCTTGTCGCCACCGGCCATCAGACGATCCTGAATACCCTTGGCGCTGCTTTCCAGCGTCTTGAGCTTGGTCAGTTGCGGACCGAACTTCTTCTCGGCATCCACCGCGTATTTCTTGGCCGCATCGGATTCCAGCAATGCCATCTGATAGTTCAGAACGGCGATTTTCATGTCGGCGAACGCCGGGCCTGCCACCAGTACGGAGGCCAGGAGAACCAATTGAGTCAACTTACGCACGATGCACTCCTACAAAATCCATTGTCGTTATCTTGGGTCAGACGCTTAGAACGTCTGGCCGAGGGAGAATTGGAACACTTGAGTTTCAGCGTTATCCGGTTTCTTGATCGGTGTAGCCAACGCGAAGCTCAAAGGCCCCAGTGCGGTTACCCAGGTCACGCCAACACCGACGGAACTGGCCATGTTGCTCAGGCTGATGTCGTTGCACTGTGTGTTGGCTTTTGTACCGTCAGCATTGGTGGTCGACTTGCAAGTCGAGTCGAACACGTTACCGACGTCCCAGAATACCGAGGTACGCAGGGATCGCTGATCTTTCACGAACGGCAGCGGGAACAGAACCTCTACACCACCCTGGATCAATACGTTGCCACCGAACGGCAGCGGATCCTGATCCGGGTCGGCAATGGTACCGGCGTTACCGGTGACCGCCTGACCACGACTCGGGGTACTGCGAGGACCCAGCGTACTGTCCTTGAAGCCACGTACCGAGTTGAAACCACCAGCATAGTAGTTTTCATAGAACGGCAAGCCGTCGGTCGAACCATAACCGTCGCCATAACCCAGTTCGGTGTGCAGACGCAGGGTGTAGTTTTCGGTGATCGGCTGGAACAACTGACCACGGTAGTCGAGTTTGTAGAACGACAGGTCGCTGCCCGGAATCGTGGTTTCCAGGGTCAGGCTCTGGGAACGACCACGGGTCGGCAGTACGCCCTTGTTCAGGGTCGACTCGGACCAGCCGGCCGAAGCCTTGAAGTTCAGATAGTTGTCGCCTTCCTTGTTAACGAAGTCGAAGATTTCGTCAACGGTGTACTGACCGGTCTTGATCTTGTCCTGCTGAGCGGACAGACCGAAGGTCAGACGCGACGTCTCGCTGATCGGGTAGCCAACGTTGACGCCGGCACCCAGGCTATCTACCGCATAGCTCGCTACGTCGACGTCGAGGTCTTTGTAGTCAGTGGTGCGATAGAACGCGTTGTAACCCAGGCTCACGCCATCGGCGGTCCAGTAGGGGTCAACGTAGCCGAAGTTGTAACGGCTCTGATATTCACTGCGGGTCAGGCCCACGCTCACACGGTTACCGGTACCCAGGAAGTTGTTCTGAGTGATCGAGCCACCGAGGATCAGACCGGCGCTCTGGGCGAAACCGACGCTGGCGGTGATCGAACCGGAAGCTTGTTCTTCAACGGCATAGTTCACGTCAACCTGGTCGTCGACACCCGGAACAGCCGGAGTCTCAACGTTCACTTCCTTGAAGAAGCCCAGACGTTCAAGACGGGTCTTGGACTGGTCGATCAGGTAGGTCGAAGCCCAGCCGCCTTCCATTTGACGCATTTCGCGACGCAGCACTTCGTCTTCGGACTTGGTGTTGCCACGGAAATTGATACGGTTGACGTAGGCACGCTTGCCCGGGTCGACGGCGAACAGGATGTCCACGGTGTGATCGTCGTCATGCGGCTGAGGAACGCCGTTCACGTTGGCGAAGGTGTAACCCTCGTTACCCAGGCGACGAGTGATCAGTTCGGAAGTGGTGGTCATCAGCTTGCGCGAGAACACCTGGCCTTTCTGCACCAGCAACAGCGACTTGACCTGGTCTTCAGGGACTTTCAGGTCACCGCTGAGCTTGACGTCACGTACGGTGTACTTCTCGCCTTCGGTGATGTTGACGGTGATGTAGACGTGCTTCTTGTCCGGGGTGATGGATACCTGGGTCGAAGCGATATCCATGTTGATGTAACCACGGTCCAGGTAGTAGGAACGCAGACGCTCCAGGTCGCCGGACAGTTTTTCACGGGCGTACTTGTCATCGTTCTTGAAGAACGACAGCCAGTTGGTGGTTTTCAGCTCGAACAGGTCGATCAGGTCGTCATCAGGGAAGACCGTGTTACCCACCACGTTGATGTGCTGGATCGCGGCCACGGTGCCTTCGTTGATCTTCACTTTCAGCGCCACGCGGTTACGCGGCTGCGAGACCACCTCGGTATCGACGGTCGCCGAGTAACGGCCCTGGGCAACGTACTGACGCTGCAGCTCGTTACGGACACCTTCGAGGGTGGCGCGCTGGAAGATTTCACCTTCGGACAGACCGGACTGCTTCAGGCCTTTCATCAGGTCTTCGGTAGAGATCGCCTTGTTACCTTCGATCTCGATACTGGCGACCGACGGACGTTCGACGACCGTGATCACCAGAACGTTGCCTTCGCGGCCCAGCTGGATATCTTGAAAGAAACCGGTTTTGAACAACGCACGAGTGGATTCCACCAGGCGACGATCATCCGCCTGCTCGCCGACGTTCAACGGCAAGGCACCAAAGACGCTACCCGCGGAGACCCGCTGGAGGCCGTTGACGCGAATATCAGAGATAGTGAAGGACTCGGCGTGAACTTCGGCGATCATCAATACGGTGAGAACCGCAGTTAGCAGCAGACGTTTCATGAAGTCCTTTCTTATTCCAACTGGCAATAAACAAACTGCCGCAAAATGCGGCAGATTCGCAATTCAGCGAAGCTTTACAGTCGACCCAGATCATTGACCAGAGCAAGCAACATCACTCCGACCACCAAACTGATACCGATCTGCACCCCCCAACCTTGCACCCGATCCGACAAGGGGCGACCACGCACCCACTCAATCAGATAAAACAACAAATGCCCCCCATCCAGTACAGGAATGGGCAGCAAATTCAGAACCCCCAGGCTAATACTCAGATAAGCAAGGAAATTCAGGAAATCAGCAACGCCCGACTGGGCAGAAGCGCCCGCCACTTTAGCAATGGTTATCGGCCCACTCAAGTTTTTTACCGAGAGCTCGCCAAACAGCATTTTCTTCAACGAGTCCAGCGTCAGCACGCTCATGGTCCAGGTACGACGGGCACCCTCGCCAATCGCGGCCAACGGACCATAACTGACCTCGCGAATCATTTCCGGCGGCCAGTCCACGGCTTTTACGCCCGCCCCGAGATAACCGCTTGGCGACTTGCTTTCGCCGCGCGCCGCCAGGGTCACCGGGACGTCGATTTGAGCACCATCACGCTCGACTTTCAGCATGATTTTGGTATCAGGACGCGTACGAACGCTGTCGACCACTTGCTGCCAGTCATTCAGCGCCAGGCCGTCGAGCGCCAGCAGGCGATCACCGGTTTTCAGACCGGCGGCTTGTGCCGGGCCTTTTGGATCGAGTTCAGCCAGTACTGGCGGCAAAGCCGGGCGCCATGGGCGAATACCCAGCGAGCGAATGGGATCGGGCTCGTCAGCGCCTTTGAGCCAATGGTCCAGCGCCAGCTCACGCGGCGCGTCGACGGTCGAACCCTGCTCGCGCACGAGCAATTGCAGGGAACCACTTTCCCCCAGACGACGCACCAGTTGCAAATTGACGGCAGCCCAACCGGAGGTAGGCTCACCATCGATGGCGACGATCTCCTGGCCCGCGCTCAAACCGGCCCTGGCCGCAATGCTGCCGGACTCGACGGCACCGATCACCGGACGGATCTGCTCGCTGCCGAGCATGGCCAGCACCCAGAAAAACACCAGGGCCAGCAGGAAGTTGGCAATCGGCCCCGCCGCGACAATGGCGATGCGCTGGCGCACCGATTTACGATTGAAGGATTGATGAAGCTGATCGGCCGGGACTTCGCCTTCACGCTCATCGAGCATCTTGACGTAGCCGCCCAGCGGAATCGCGGCGACGACAAATTCAGTGCCCTGCTTGTCGTGCCAGCGCAACAGGGGCATGCCGAAGCCGACGGAAAAACGCAGAACCTTGACGCCACAGCGACGCGCGACCCAGAAGTGGCCGAATTCGTGAAAGGTGACCAGCACACCCAAAGCGATCAGGGTGCCGGCAATCATATAGAGCGCGCTCATCTACTTTCTCCGCAATCCTGTTCAGTGCCGCGTGACGCCATGGTACTGCAACGGCTATCGCCCGTGACGATTCAGCCACTGCCCGGCCAGAGTCCGCGCTTTCGCGTCTGCGGTAAACACCGCGTCCAGATCCTCCAGCGCAACCACTGGCTCGAGGCTCAGCACGTCCTCGATGATACTCGCGATTTCCAGATAACCCACACGTCCGTCGAGAAACGCGGCGACCGCCACTTCGTTGGCCGCATTGAGCATCGCCGGCGCACTGTTACCCGCCTCGGCCGCCTGTCGCGCCAGGCGCAGGCAAGGAAAACGCTCTTCGTCCGGCGCCTCGAAATCCAGGCGCGCGATGGCAAACAGATCCAAGGGCGCTACACCGGAGTCGATACGCTCAGGCCAGGCCAGTGCATTGGCAATCGGCGTGCGCATGTCGGGATTGCCCAACTGCGCCAGCACCGAGCCATCGACATAATCGACCAGCGAGTGAATCACACTCTGCGGATGGATCACCACCTCGACCTGCGACGGCTTGGCGTCGAACAGCCAGCAGGCCTCGATCAATTCCAGACCCTTGTTCATCATGCTGGCCGAGTCCACGGAAATCTTGCGCCCCATGGACCAGTTCGGGTGCGCACACGCCTGATCAGGCGAAACGTGCGCCAGCTCGCTCAACGGCGTCTGGCGGAAAGGCCCGCCCGAAGCCGTGAGCAAAATCCGTCGCACACCGACTGTACTCAGCCCACGGGAAAAATCCTGCGGCATGCACTGGAAGATCGCGTTGTGCTCGCTGTCGATCGGCAGCAGCACCGAGCCGCTCTTGTGCACGGCCTGCATGAACAGCGCGCCGGACATCACCAGCGCCTCTTTATTGGCCAGCAGGATCTTCTTGCCAGCCTCCACCGCCGCCAGGGTCGGTCGCAGGCCTGCGGCACCGACGATGGCGGCCATCACGGCATCGACTTCAGGTGCAGAGGCAACCTGACACAGGCCCTCCTCCCCCACCAATACGCGAGTGGACAGACCGGCAGCCCGCAGGTCGTCCTGCAAACCACGCGCCGCCGCCACTTCCGGCACGACTGCGAATTGCGGCACATGACGCACGCACAAGGCCAGCAATTCGCTCAGACGCGTGAAACCGCTCAGGGCGAACACCTGATAGCGCTCGGGATGACGCGCGATGACGTCGAGGGTGCTCAGACCAATCGAACCGGTAGCCCCCAGAACAGTGATCTGTTGAGGACGGCTCACGGTGCAGCCATCCACAGCAATACAGCGAAAATCGGGATCGCCGCGGTCAGGCTGTCGATGCGATCAAGCACACCGCCATGACCGGGCAGCAGGTTGCTGCTGTCCTTGATGCCGGACTGGCGCTTGAACATGCTTTCGGTGAGGTCGCCCACCACCGAAATGAAGACGATCAGCGCAGCACCGATGAGCCCCTTGAGCAGTTCAGCCACCGTCCAGTCGCGAACCAGGCCGACGATCGCGGTGATCACCAGACTCAGCGCCAGGCCACCGTAAACGCCTTCCCAGCTTTTACCCGGACTGACTTGCGGCGCCAGTTTGCGCTTGCCGAAAGCACGACCGGAGAAGTAAGCACCGATGTCGGCACCCCAGACCAACACCATCACCGCCATGATCAGCCAGTTACCCAGCGGGTATTGCTTGATCTGCACCAGTCCCTGCCAGGCCGGCAGCAGGATCAGCAAGCCGATCACCAGTTTGGTGGCTGCTGTGGACCAATGCTCGCTTGAGCGTGGATACGTCAGCACCAGGTAAGTCGCCACCGCCCACCACAACACCGAAGCGCCCAACACCCAAGGGGCCAGGCCCGGCAGGACGTACATGACGAACAGCATCAGCGCGACGACAGCGGCAAAGCCGACACGGAACGACTGCGCGGTAAAGCCCGCCAGACGCGCCCATTCCCAGGCACCCAGACTCACGACCAGACCGATGAACAGCGCAAAACCGGATCCCTCGAGCAGGAAGAAACCGCACAGAGCGATCGGCAGCAGGATCAGCGCAGTGATGATTCGTTGTTTAAGCATTAAACCCGGGCTCCAGCTTCGACCTGTTCGCTCGTTTTACCGAAGCGACGCTGGCGCGAAGCGAAATCGGCCAGCGCAGTGCGCATGGCTTCGTGTTTGAAGTCCGGCCAGAACAGGTCGGAGAAGTACAACTCGGCATACGCCAGTTGCCACAGCAGGAAATTGCTGATGCGGTGCTCGCCACCAGTGCGGATGCACAAGTCTGGCAGCGGCAGGTCGCCGGTCGCCAGACAGGTTTGCAACAGCTCCGGAGTGATGTCTTCCGGACGCAGATGCCCGGCCTGAACCTCACGCGCCAGACGTTGCGCCGCCTGGGCAATATCCCACTGACCGCCGTAGTTGGCGGCGATCTGCAGAATAAAGCGGTTGGCACCGGCGGTCATGGCCTCGGCTTCGCGCATCGCCGCCTGAAGCTCAGGGTGGAAGCGCGAGCGATCACCGATGATGCGCAAGCTGATGTTGTTGTCGTTGAGGCGCTTGGCCTCACGACGCAGGGCCTTGAAGAACAGGTCCATCAAGGCACTGACCTCATCGGCCGGGCGCTGCCAGTTTTCACTGGAAAAGGCGAACAGGGTGAGCACTTCGACCTTGGCCTCGGCGCACACCTCGATTACCGCCCGCACAGCATCCACGCCGGCTTTATGCCCGGCGACACCCGGCATAAAGCGTTTTTTCGCCCAGCGATTATTGCCATCCATGATGATCGCGACATGGCGCGGCACCGCGGACGGCGCAGACTGCTTGGTCTTTTCCATTGAAGCGCGACCCTTATACGGCCATCAGGTCTTTTTCTTTCTCGTCCGTGGCCTTGGTGATCTGGGCCTCGGATTCTTTGGTCAGCTTATCGATATCAGCGATGGCACGACGTTCTTCGTCTTCACTGATTTCCTTGTCCTTGACCAGTTTTTTTAAGCTCACCCAATGCGTCACGACGAATGTTGCGCACGGCAACGCGCGCGTCTTCCGCTGCGCTACGAGCCTGCTTGGTGAAGCCCTTGCGCGTTTCCTCGGTTAGGGCAGGCATCGGGATCAAAAGCAACTCACCCAGGTTGGTCGGATTGAGGTTCAGACCGGCGCTCTGGATCGCCTTGTCGACGGCAGCGAGCATGTTGCGCTCGAAAGCCACGACTTGCAGGGTACGCGAATCTTTCACGGTGACGTTGGCGACGCTGCTCAGCGGGGTGTCAGTGCCGTAGTAAGGCACCATGACACTACCGAGAATGCTCGGGTGAGCCTTGCCGGTACGAATCTGGCCGAACGCGTGGTTCAGAGATTCCAGGGATTTCTGCATACGCGCTTGGGCGTCTTTCTTGATTTCGTTGATCATTGTTGACCTTCCTCGATCAGAGTGCCTTCAGCGCCGCCATGCACGATGTTCAGCAGGGCGCCGGGCTTGTTCATGTTGAATACGCGCAGCGGCATCTTGTGATCGCGGCACAGGCAGATAGCAGTCAGATCCATCACGCCCAGCTTGCGATCCAGCACTTCATCATAAGTCAGATGATCGAACTTCTCGGCATGCGGGTCTTTGAACGGGTCTGCGGTGTAGACGCCATCAACCTTGGTCGCTTTCAGCACGACGTCGGCATCGATTTCGATGGCACGCAGGCAGGCTGCCGAATCCGTGGTAAAGAACGGATTGCCGGTACCAGCGGCGAAAATCACCACGTCCTTGGAGTTCAGGTGGCGCATGGCTTTGCGGCGATCATAGTGATCAGTCACGCCAACCATGGAAATGGCCGACATCACGATGGCCGAGATATTGGCACGTTCCAGCGCGTCGCGCATGGCCAGGGCGTTCATCACAGTGGCCAGCATGCCCATGTGGTCGCCTGTCACCCGATCCATGCCGGCCTTGCTCAAGGCCTCGCCACGGAACAGGTTGCCACCGCCGATCACCAGACCGACCTGTACGCCGATGCCGACCAGCTGGCCGACTTCCAGCGCCATCCGATCCAGCACTTTTGGATCGATCCCGAACTCTTCCGAGCCCATCAGGGCCTCGCCGCTAAGCTTGAGTAGAATGCGTTTATAGCGAGCCTGATAACCACTGCCCTGCTGAGCCATTGCGAATCTCTCCTGCGGCGTATTTAAAAAATTCTGTGCAAGCTGTTTTACAGCTGCCGTTCACTCTAGCTTGGCGCTGCTTCAGCGCCATCGGAACCTGGCTTTGTAAGTCAGTTCCCAGTGGAAACCAATTAAAAACTGGTAACCCCATCTGAAAAGAGGCTGCGCGCGTGAGCGGGCAGCCTCTTTCGGGCGACAGTTGAAAAACCGTCTTATTGCTTGGCGGCAGCCAGCTGGGCAGCAACTTCTTCAGCGAAGTTGTCGACCGGCTTCTCGATGCCTTTCGCCTACTTTGAAGTAGGTGAAGGAAACGATTTCTGCGCCGCCTTTCTTGGCCAGCTCGCCAACCTTGATCTCAGGGTTCTTGACGAACGCCTGCTCAACCAGGCTCGCTTCTGCCAGGAACTTGCTGATACGGCCTTTGACCATGTTCTCAACAATGTTTTCTGGCTTGCCTTTGATCTTCTCTTCGTTCAGCTGCAGGAACACAGCCTTTTCACGCTCGATCGCTTCAGCCGAAACCTGCGAAGGCAGCAGGAACTCAGGGTTGCTTGCAGCTACGTGCATCGCGATGTCTTTGGCCAGCTCGACGTCGCCGCCTTTCAGAGCCACAACAACACCGATCTTGTTGCCGTGCAGGTAGGAACCTACAACGTCACCTTCGATACGGGTCAGACGACGGATGTTGACGTTTTCGCCTACTTTGGCAACCAGTGCTTCGCGAGCGGCTTCTTGAGCAGCGATCAGCGGAGCAGCGTCGGTCAGCTTGTCAGCGAAGGCTTTTTTCTACGCTGGCAGCAACAAAGTTTTTGAAGTCGTCTTGCAGAGCCAGGAAGTCGGTCTGCGAGTTCACTTCCAGGATAACGGCAGCTTTACCGTCGTCCTTGATTGCGATTGCGCCTTCAGCGGCAACGTTGCCAGCCTTTTTCGCAGCCTTGATCGCGCCCGAAGCACGCATGTCATCAATGGCTTTTTCGATGTCGCCGTCAGCCTTTTCCAGGGCTTTCTTGCAGTCCATCATGCCTTCGCCGGTACGCTCGCGCAGTTCTTTAACCAACGCTGCAGTAATTGCTGCCATTTTCAAATTCCTCTTGGATAGGTTTTCAACCATTCCACCCGATCGAACGGGCGTTCAATTCTTCCCGAAACACCTTGTAGCTGCTGCACGTTACAAATGCAGGAGGTGCGCTGCCACACGTGGGCGCCAACAAACGGTTTTCGAGGTGGCAAAAAGGGGGCCAAGCCCCCTTTTTGCTTACTGAGTCAACGCCAGGGCGTCGATTACTCAGCTGCAGCCTGAGTTTCTTCAGCTGCGAATTCAACAGTGCCGCCAGCAACATTGTTGCGACCACGGATCACTGCGTCAGCCATCGAACCCATGTACAGCTGGATAGCGCGGATTGCGTCATCGTTGCCTGGGATGATGTAGTCAACGCCTTCCGGGCTGCTGTTGGTATCGACAACGCCGATGACCGGGATGCCCAGCTTGTTGGCTTCGGTGATCGCGATGCGCTCGTGGTCAACGTCGATCACGAACAGTGCGTCTGGCAGACCGCCCATGTCCTTGATGCCGCCCAGGGAGCGATCCAGCTTTTCCAGGTCACGGGAGCGCATCAGCGCTTCTTTCTTGGTCAGCTTGGCGAAAGTACCGTCTTCGGCTTGAACTTCAAGGTCACGCAGACGCTTGATGGAAGCACGAATGGTTTTGAAGTTGGTCAGCATGCCGCCCAACCAGCGGTGGTCGACGTACGGCGAACCGCAACGTGCTGCTTCTTCAGCAACGATCTTGCCAGCGGAACGCTTGGTGCCGACGAACAGAATCTTGTTTTTGCCCTGGGCCAGACGCTCTACGAAAGTCAGAGCTTCGTTGAACATTGGCAGGGTTTTTTCAAGGTTGATGATGTGAATCTTGTTACGCGCGCCGAAAATGTACTTACCCATTTTCGGATTCCAGTAACGGGTTTGGTGACCGAAGTGCACACCGGCCTTCAGCATATCGCGCATGTTGACTTGGGACATGATAGTTCCTTAATAAGTCGGGTTTGGCCTCCACGTATCCCAATGACCAACCAGTGGCATAAAGCCAAAGGCACCCAGGTCATCGTGTCGACACGTGTGTGGATTTAAGCTTCTCGGGGCATCCCCGGAAAGCGGCGCATTTTATACCACAGGGCGCGCAGAAACGGAACCCGGAATCTGTATTCGCACCAGGGACATGGGCGCAGCCCCCTTGGAATCGCCGTCAGGCACACCATTGTATAGAGAGAGACGATGTACGCAGGCGCGGATTTGCGCCTTTCGTCTGTTAGAATCGGGTTTTTCAGGGTCGCAAAACGTACACCTGCCACCCTATCCGTATCAGCAAGCGCCGCCGAGCGCAGAGAGAGCCTGTATGACCGTCAACCTCAAAACCCCCGAGGACATCGCTGGCATGCGTGTCGCCGGCAAACTGGCCGCCGATGTGCTGGAAATGATTGCCGAACACGTCAAACCGGGCGTGACCACCGATCAACTGAACCAGATCTGCCACGACTACATCGTCAACGTGCAGCAGGCCATTCCGGCCCCGCTCAACTACAAGGGTTTTCCGAAGTCGATCTGCACCTCGATCAACCATGTGGTCTGCCACGGCATCCCGAACGACAAGCCACTGAAAAACGGTGACACCCTGAATATCGACGTCACCGTGATCAAGGACGGCTACCACGGCGACACCAGCCGCATGTTCCATGTTGGCGAAGTGCCCGTCTGGGCCGAGCGCCTGTCGCAGGTCACTCAGGAATGCATGTACAAGGCAATCGAGATCGTCAAACCTGGCTGCCGCCTCGGCGACATCGGTGAAGTCATCCAGAAGCACGCGGAAAAGAACGGCTTCTCGGTGGTTCGCGAGTTCTGCGGCCACGGCATCGGCAAGGTGTTCCACGAAGAACCGCAGATCCTGCACTACGGCCGCGCCGGCACCGGCATGGAACTGAAGGCCGGCATGACCTTCACCATCGAGCCGATGATCAACCAGGGCAAGGCCGACACCAAGGTGCTGGGCGACGGCTGGACCGCGATCACCAAGGACCGCAAGCTCTCGGCGCAGTGGGAACACACCCTGCTGGTGACCGACACCGGCTACGAGATCTTCACTCTGCGCGCCGACGACACGATCCCGCGCGTCTCGGCCTGACCCCTGGAACGCTCCCACCTTTATAGAAGGAAAGCCAATCGATGCCGCAGGTGGATCCCGAACTCTTCGACCGCGGCCAGTTCCAGGCTGAACTGGCCCTGAAAGCGAGTCCTATCGCGGCGTTCAAAAAAGGCGATCCGCCAGGCGCGCGAGGTCCTCGACACGCGTTTTCGCAATGGCCGCGACATCCGCCGCCTGATCGAAGACCGCGCATGGTTCGTCGACAACATCCTGCAAAAGGCCTGGGAGCAGTTCAACTGGAGCGAAGACGCCGACATCGCGCTGGTCGCGGTCGGTGGCTACGGCCGGGGCGAGCTGCATCCCTATTCCGACATCGACCTGCTGATCCTGCTGGACAGCGCCGATCACGAAGTTTTCCGCGATTCCATCGAGCGTTTTTCTGACGCTGCTGTGGGACATCGGCCTGGAAGTCGGCCAGAGCGTACGCTCGGTCGATGAATGCGCCGAGGAAGCCCGTGCCGACCTGACCGTGGTCACCAACCTGATGGAAAGCCGCACCATCTGCGGCCCCGAGCGCCTGCGTCAGCGCATGCTTGATGTCACCAGCACGGCCCACATGTGGCCGGCCAAGGAGTTTTTCCTGGCCAAGCGCGCCGAACAGAAGGCCCGTCACCACAAGTACAACGACACCGAATACAACCTGGAACCCAACGTCAAAGGCTCGCCCGGCGGCCTGCGGGATATCCAGACGATTCTGTGGGTGGCCCGGCGTCAGTACGGCACCCTGAACCTGCGCGCCCTCGCCGGCGAAGGTTTTCTGGTTGAGAGCGAAAACGCCCTGCTGGCGTCGTCCCAGGAATTTCTGTGGAAAGTGCGTTACGCCCTGCACATGCTCGCCGGTCGCTCCGAAGATCGTCTGCTGTTCGATCATCAACGGACCATTGCCGGCCTGCTCGGCTTTGAAGGCGACGACGCCAAACAGGCGGTCGAAAACTTCATGCAGCAATATTTCCGCGTGGTGATGAGCATCGCCCAGCTCAGCGACCTGATCATCCAGCATTTCGAGGAAGTCATCCTCGCCCCGGAAGACGAAGCACCGCCGCAGCCGATCAACTCGCGCTTCCAGTTGCACGACGGCTACATCGAAGCGCGCAACGACAACGTGTTCCGCCGCACGCCGTTTGCCATGCTCGAGATTTTCGTGTTGATGGCCCAGCAGCCGGAAATCAAAGGTGTGCGCGCCGACACCATTCGTCTGCTGCGCGAGAACCGGCACCTGATCGACGACAATTTCCGCAACGATATCCGCAATACCAGCCTGTTCATCGAGCTGTTCAAGTGCAAGATCGGCGTGCACCGCAACCTGCGCCGGATGAACCGCTACGGCATCCTCGGGCGTTATCTGCCGGAGTTCGGCTTTATCGTCGGGCAAATGCAGCACGACCTGTTCCACATCTATACGGTCGATGCGCACACGCTGAATCTGATCAAACACCTGCGTAAATTGCAGTACACCCAGGTGTCGGAAAAATTCCCGCTGGCCGCCAAGCTCATGGCCAAACTGCCCAAGCCTGAGCTCATTTACATGGCCGGCCTGTACCACGACATCGGCAAGGGCCGGCATGGCGATCACTCGGACATCGGCGCGGTCGATGCCGAAGCGTTCTGCCAGCGCCATCAGTTGCCGCTGTGGGACAGCCGCCTGATCGTCTGGCTGGTGCAGAACCACCTGGTGATGTCGACCACCGCGCAGCGCAAGGATCTGTCCGATCCGCAGGTGATCCATGATTTCGCGCAGATCGTCGGCGACGAAACCCGTCTGGACTACCTGTACGTGCTGACGGTTGCCGATATCAACGCGACCAACCCGACGCTGTGGAACTCCTGGCGCGCCAGCCTGTTGCGCCAGCTCTATACCGAGACCAAACGCGCTCTGCGTCGTGGCCTGGAAAACCCGGTGGATCGCGAAGAGCAGATCCGCCAGACCCAGAGCGCCGCACTGGACATTCTCGTGCGTGGCGGCACCGATCCGGACGACGTCGAGCAGTTGTGGGCGCAACTGGGCGATGACTATTTCCTGCGTCATACCGCCGGCGACGTGGCCTGGCACAGTGACGCGATCCTGCAGCAACCGGCCGATGGCGGCCCGCTGGTGCTGATCAAGGAAACCACCCAGCGCGAGTTCGAGGGCGGCACGCAGATCTTCATCTATGCGCCGGATCAACACGATTTCTTCGCCGTGACCGTGGCCGCGATGGATCAGCTCAACCTGAACATTCATGACGCCAGGGTCATCACCTCAAGCAGCCAGTTCACCCTCGACACCTATATCGTGCTCGACAACGACGGTGAATCCATCGGCGACAACCCGACACGGATCAAACAGATTCGCGACGGTTTGACCGAAGCGCTGCGCAACCCGGACGACTACCCGACGATCATCCAGCGCCGGGTGCCGCGCCAGCTCAAGCACTTCGCCTTCGCGCCGCAGGTAACGATCCACAACGACGCTCAGCGTCCGGTGACGGTGCTGGAACTCACCGCCCCTGATCGCCCGGGCCTGCTGGCGCGGGTCGGCGGGATCTTCCTCGAGTTCGACCTGTCGCTGCAGAACGCCAAGATTGCGACCCTGGGCGAACGCGTGGAAGACGTGTTCTTCATCACCGACGCCCACAACCAGCCGCTCTCCGACCCGCTGCTGTGCAGCCGCCTGCAGGACGCAATCGTCGAGCAACTGAGCGTCAACCAGGAACCGGATATCAAGCTTTCGCGCATCAGTATTTGAATCAGCAAACTACCCCTGTGGAGGCAGATATAGCTGCCGGGGCTTTTGTGGTGAGGGGATTCATCCCCGATGGGTTGCGAAGCAGCCCCGAACCGGCAATCGCGGAGTATCCGTTACACCGCAAGCGATGGTTTTGCGGCTGCTGCGCAGCCGATCGGGGATAAATCCCCTCGCCACGGAGTTCTCTCCACATTGAACGAGGCCCCCATGAACAACGCTCTGAACCAGCTCCAGCCCTACCCGTTCGAAAAGCTCCGCGCCTTGCTCGGCAGCGTGACGCCGAACCCGGACAAACGCCCGATCGCCCTGTCGATCGGCGAGCCGAAACACCGTTCGCCAAGTTTTGTCGCCGAAGCGCTGGCGAACAATCTGGATCAGATGGCGGTGTACCCGACCACCCTCGGCATCCCGGCCCTGCGCGAAGCCATCGCCGGCTGGTGCGAACGTCGCTTCGGCGTACCAAGCGGCTGGATTGATCCGGCGCGCAACGTGCTGCCGGTCAACGGCACCCGTGAAGCGCTGTTCGCCTTCACCCAGACCGTGGTCAATCGCGGTGACGATGCACTGGTGGTCAGCCCGAACCCGTTCTATCAGATCTACGAAGGGGCAGCGTTCCTCGCCGGCGCCAAGCCGCACTACCTGCCGTGCCTGGACGAAAACGGCTTCAACCCGGATTTCGACGCGGTCTCGCCCGACATCTGGAAACGCTGCCAGATCCTGTTCCTGTGTTCGCCGGGCAATCCGACAGGCGCGCTGATCCCGGTCGAAGTGCTGAAAAAACTCATCGCCCTGGCGGACGAATACGATTTCGTGATCGCCGCCGACGAGTGCTACAGCGAACTGTACTTCGACGAACAGACCCCACCGCCGGGCCTGCTCAGCGCGTGTGTCGAACTGGGTCGCAAGGACTTCAAGCGTTGCGTGGTGTTCCACAGCCTGTCCAAGCGCTCCAACCTGCCGGGGCTGCGTTCCGGTTTCGTCGCGGGCGACGCCGATGTCCTCAAAGGCTTCCTGCTCTACCGCACCTACCACGGCTGCGCGATGCCGGTGCAAACCCAACTGGCCAGCGTTGCGGCGTGGAATGACGAAGTGCACGTGCGCGCCAACCGTGCGCTGTACCGCGAGAAATTCGACGCTGTCTTGGCGATCCTCAGCCCGGTGATGGACGTGCAGCGTCCGGACGGCAGTTTCTACCTGTGGCCGAACGTACAAGGTGACGACGCGGCGTTCTGTCGCGACCTGTTCGAGCAAGAACACGTGACCGTGGTGCCAGGCTCGTATCTGTCCCGCGAGGTAGACGGTGTGAATCCGGGCGCCGGTCGTGTGCGCATGGCGCTGGTTGCGCCACTGGCTGAATGCGTCGAGGCCGCAGAGCGGATTCGCGCGTTTGTCTCTCGCCAGTCGTAAGTGTCTTTACCGTGCCAGTTTTGCTGGCACGGTAACCGGTCATAAAACCGTACATATATTCAATTTACCGATTCAACCTCAGCCCCTAGCATCCGTCATTCAAAGCAACTTGTCGGGAACAACAAGCAACCCGAGAAGTTAAACCTGAAGAATGAAAACATGGATGTTCCGTAATGCAATCAACCTGGCTTCAGCCAAACAAACAATTCGAACACACACGCATCTCCCGCAACATTAAATGTACTTGGGAGATTCAAAAACATGTGGGCTAAAAATAATCCGGCGAAATTCTGGACTCCCGGCAGCACACTTCGCATCGCGTTCCTCAACGGTACGCAGGCATTCAAGGACGAAACGATCGCCGCCGCCAGCAACTGGTTGCCGCACATCAACTTGAAGTTCGATTTCGTCGAAGGTGAAGAAGGCGATATCCGCATACTCAGTCAACCGGGAACGTTTTCCTCTCTGATCGGTACCG
>NZ_JABULD010000780.1:0-954 GCF_014060985.1 Pseudomonas sp. MD195_PC81_125 | reverse complement strand
CTTCGCGATAGGAGAGAACGAAAGATTTCCAGGGCTCACCGCGAGCGACTGCATGCTCGTGTAATTTTTCTACAAGCGCATAGATTTTCGAATGGTTGTAATCCGTTTCAGCATCCCAGATTTCTGAGCCATTTTTTTCAACGGCGAGGTCTGACTCCATGTAGTTACCCCCCCATTCAACGC
Source organism: Pseudomonas sp. MD195_PC81_125 (assembly GCF_014060985.1). Classification (NCBI taxonomy): domain Bacteria; kingdom Pseudomonadati; phylum Pseudomonadota; class Gammaproteobacteria; order Pseudomonadales; family Pseudomonadaceae; genus Pseudomonas; species Pseudomonas sp. MD195_PC81_125. Next base: position 771 of record NZ_JABULD010000780.1, on the reverse strand, counting down.
TGAATCGAAAAGCGTCATAACCCCGAACAATTCCAGCCTCAACCAGCTGGAAAATTTCCTGGATGTTTTTTATATCTTCAGTGATCACTCTTTAACCTCCGGACTGAAAGAACGGGGACAAAACTACGTTCTCAAGAAACTTCTAACTCAGCCTGCCTGTGCTCTTCTTCAGGTAGCACGCCAGGCAGCAGCGTTTCTATGGCAATTTGACTAGTACAATCTGATCAGAACCCTTTGGCAATTCCAGAAAGTACTCCAGCCTTCAAGAATCTTTTGCCATGCCTGCAAGGTGAACTTACTGTCCAGGCCCGACTTGCTCATTTACTTCCTTTATATAGGAAGTAAATTTCCCATCGCCCTTATCCACATGCAGCCGCCCGCACGTCTGGCACCAATAAACCGTCAAAGCCCCTTGGTCTATTGTTTCGTAGAACTCGTCTTCAGACAGCCAACGATTTGATAGCGCACAGCCAATTTCATCTATCTTCTGCTCGGCGACTAAAGACAACTCGAAATCGGACGTACCCAAAGACAGGTTCATTACATGACCGCAGACACAAGCAAATTTTGGCATGACTGAAGCGTCCTTTTTCTGTTCAAGCTTTGCCTTATGGCCATTTTAGAAGCACAGCCTCATCGGAAACCGTTGGGTTTTCTAAAATCCGGAAAGCGTACTGCGCTCGCGGCAAATGATATCAATATAATGGCCAAACACCAGATAACCGCTTTCTGGCATCACCGAAATGCCCAGCCTCGACTTACCCAGACAAG
>NZ_JABULD010000779.1:0-748 GCF_014060985.1 Pseudomonas sp. MD195_PC81_125 | reverse complement strand
TTCGTGACGCACTTCAAATACGACTGAGCCAGCTTGAGGCTCTGACTCCTGACCCTATCCACGTCTTCGCCGCCATTCCTGCGGCATTGGCCATCGAGTTTGGCGCGTTGCTCACAACACAGCATCAACATACATACCTGATCTTCGATCGGGACAAAGAAAACCAAGATCGGTTTACGCAAACACTGCAATTGGGCTTGGTGGCCCAGGAGGCTAGGTAAATGCTTTTGAGCAACGAACAGACCAAGCGCAGCAGTTGGGAATATTTTCTGCTTCGCGCTGCGCGGGAAATCTCGCTGTCGGAAGCGCAGTACGAAAAAATTAATGACCGCTACTCCCAACTGGAAAAAATCCTCTCGGCTTCCGACAACCCGCTGCTCGCTGAGGCCCATATCTTTGTGCAAGGCTCGATGCGGCTGAAAACGACCATCAAGCCAATCCCCGGCGCGCCTGCGGATCTGGACACCATTGATGCGGACGCGATTATCTGGCTCCCTCACGCTCAAGGCGCTAGTGCGAAGGAAGTTCTAGAAGCGATTGAGCAGCGTTTTAGGGAAGGCTCCCGCGTCCAAGAAGAAGTTAAGCAATTACGTCGTGGCATCCGGATCGTTTATGCCGACGAAAATCCAGGTTTCCACATCGATGTCACGCCTGCCCGCGCGATCAACGGAAATGGCGAAGCAAACGGCGAAGGTAAGCTGGAGGTTCCGGATCGGGTCACAGGGTGGAAAGCAAGCAGCCCTATCCC
>NZ_JABULD010000492.1:0-777 GCF_014060985.1 Pseudomonas sp. MD195_PC81_125 | reverse complement strand
AGCGATGTGCCACTTCGGCACTCACTCTTGCTGTTCACAAGGAAAACCAGTGATGCGCAGCTTTTCGAAGAATTGTTCCGTTGTGTCTGCCAGTGCCTTGCTCGCCGCCATGATGTTGCCGGCCAGCGCCATGGCGCTTGAATTGAGCAACAGCAGCTCATCCTATGGCGACAAGGTTTCGCTGATTCACAATGACTACGGCAAGGATGTTGTCATCAAAAGCGATATCAGCATTGATGAACTGCAAAAGATCCGCGATACCGTCCGCGATCAGTCACGCCAGATTGAAGAACTCAAACGCAGCAGCGGTTCGAGTTCGAACTCCAGCAGCAAGGAAATCGATGACCTGAAGAGCAAGGTCAAGGATCAGGATCGGCAACTGGATACCCTCGGACGTCAGGTCGAAGACCTCAAGCGCAACAGCGGCTCGAGCTCGAATTCCGCCAGCAGCGAGATTTCCAGCCTGAAGCAGAAAATCAATGATCAGGATCGCGCCACGGATCAGCTCAAACGTACCGTCGAGGATCTGAGCCGCAAAGTGAAATAAGGGAAGTGGTGCCCGAGACAGGAATCGAACCTGCGACCTTCGCGTTACGAGTGCGCTGCTCTACCGGCTGAGCTACACGGGCGGTGGGCTAAACCTAGCACCGGTCTCGGGCTGCGGCAAATTTGAGCATGTTTCTGCTGATTATCACTTGTGGCGAGGGAGCTTGCTCCCGCTGGGTTGCGCAGCGACCCCATGCTTTCTGAGGCTGATTTTTTACGACTGCTGCGCAG
>NZ_JABULD010000778.1:0-2428 GCF_014060985.1 Pseudomonas sp. MD195_PC81_125 | reverse complement strand
AATCGGCTTAAGTCTTGAAGTAGCTATTACATGGAGATCTGGGCAGTAGTCCAAAGCAGCGCTGATAAACTTTTCAACATCCGACTGTAATTGCCGGCCTATTTTATCTTTACCTTCGTAAATCGGAGCGTCGTCCAACAACAATACCGAAGTTGACTGCTCTGCTAACGCGTCAAGTAAGTCTCCAAAATTGGCATTCAATTTCGAATCTATCTCGACATAAATATCCGCTAAGCAAGAGCAATTCTGCAAATCGAGCACAAACACGTTTTCTTGGTCAACCCCTAACGAATCAGATAGTTGCTTCAGAAACGACTCAATTCCCATTCCCCAGTCGACGACCATCCATAGAGCCCTGTTATCTCTCAACGACTCAACGCTTTTGGCTCTTTCAATGTACCGTATATCAGGAATTACCAAAGAATCGGGTTGCAACTTGCGAATACGTTTGAGCAAGCCAGTGTTCGCCCGCGGCCCAAAAGTTTGAAAATCTGTCGAAATGTCAATCGCTTGCTTCGATACATCATTATTCATATGGTGATCGATAGCCCCATCGTCATCACATTCAAATTCGGGATTTGCAATGAGCCGATATGCTCCTGCCGAAGTCTTATGTGCAAATCGAGGCCACTCTTTTAAGCATTTCTTCGAATCTAGACTGATGGCCTCATACAATCCATACCCGTGCAACCTCTGCACTTTAGCATCTATAAATTCCAACCCAAAAAGTGATGCACCTTGAATATTTCTCCGAGATGCGCTTCCGCCTTCCGATACTGAAGTTGTATTAGCAGCATGCATATGACCGAAGTAATGAGCATCAAAACGGGAAGAAACATAAATTTCTGAGCGCCACGCGCTAAGGCTATTAGGATGCAGCCATGTTTCTGGATGATGTGTGGCAAGAAAATTAAAATCATGTCTAGAACACCACCCATCAGGGTCGTGCTCAGTAACCGCCATCATTTGCCTCGGATCCACGCAAAGTTTTTTGTCATAATTCTTCGATGTAAGTTGCAACCATGCAGAGTTCAAACCTACGATACCGATTGATACACCATGGATATTTAATTCAGCCGAAAAATCACCAGGTAATACGCCCTCCTTTATTTCAGGAATCGGAATACCTATCGAGGGTAGGCCCGCGAACCATTTTTTATAATTCTGAAAAGATTTTGCAACGCAATTCCTATAGACCTTGGGCTTTTCTGCCCAAAACGCACTCTGAATTTCATTTTTCTCCCACCATTGCTCCAGCGCGAGTACGGTTGGATCTATATCCTTTGACCTGACGAGATCATGATTGCCCGGGATTGGTAAGAAAAGAGGGTTTGATCCGTATTGACGAAACACTTCCCACACTTCCTTTAAAATATCATTTAATCGAGAGAATTCAGAACTGGACCCTTTCTGCGTCAAATCACCAGTAAAAATAACAAAATCCAAATCACCAAACTTTTCGATTTGACTCTTCAAATCTGATATTAGAGCAGACTTGAAAGTCGGCCAAAGCCATTTTTGCGTCCCCATCCCTACGTGCAAATCTGTAAAGTGGGCGAATCTTGGTGACCGTTGCTTGGTATTTTTCTTTTTCATAACCAGACCTTAATTATTCCATCAAACCTAGCCACTTCAACTTCAAGTTCAATTTCAAGTTCAAGTTCAAGTTCAAGTTCGAAATCTAAAACAGGTGGCACATCAATCATCTCTTACTAACTTTTCATCAGTGCGAAGACAATAATGCCCCATATGAGCCAGCCCCCACTGACTAACAGATTATTTACGGAAATCCGTAAACACTCTAAAGCCAATTCCATTATTTCGAACAATATCGCGCATTTTTAGCTAGCTCTTTTTAACGTTGCCTTATAGAGGTTCTGGCTATCGCACCTATATAGTGCCGCACTGCCAACACTCGAATAAAAAATTCGATCGGTTACAATATTTGATGTGGCAACTGCGCCCTGACGTACAGAACTGCTCCTGAGGGGTAAATACGAAAAAGCTCTTCGATGCATAAAATCGCCATCCATGGTTGTAGAGTACGCAAGTGATTGTCCACGGACTGAAACTGATGTCAATATGGCATCAAAATTATCTTCTTTCTATTTTTAGCCCACATCCATCGCTTAGCAGTGATCGGATCAACCTTTTATCGTTTCTTTAAGGATGGCTAGCACGCACAATTTCCCGCCTAGGGAGTCGCTTCTTTCGTCGAATCACTTACTTTGCCGAGCCAGTTTAATCGGTACCTATGAATGTCTTTATTGGTCGAGTTCAACCACTTACGTTCTTAGCTTGTTCACCCTCTTCCTGTGTATGGCTAATCGAACCGCTCACCCCGAGGTAACAGCCCCTGCTGAAACAGAAATATGCTCTTCAAATCACGGCCTCACCAACCTAGGCATCTCCACCCCCTCCCCCCAAC
>NZ_JABULD010000399.1:0-530 GCF_014060985.1 Pseudomonas sp. MD195_PC81_125 | reverse complement strand
GGCATCGTTGTGGGCCGACTACAAGTTCGATAGCGCGGCACTCGATGGCCTGCGTTTAGGCGGTGGTGTGCGTTATGTCGGTTATAGCTGGGCGGATGCGGAAAACACACTGAAGGTGCCATCTTACACGTTGTTCGACGCATCGATCGGTTATGACCTGGGCAAGGTCGGCTTGAAGGGCGTCGACGTTCGATTGAACGCGAACAACCTGACCAACGAGTCTTACGTGGTCTCCTGCGCCAGTCTGAGCTTTTGCTACATGGGCGAAGAGCGCAACGTCGCGGCCACGGTCAGCTACCAGTTCTGAACCTTAGCCTTGCATAAAAAAGCCAGCCCCTGATCATTCAGGGGCTGGCTTTTTCGATTTTAAAGGGCGCCGTTCAAACGGCCTCAGCTGAGGCGCTGTGATTACCCCCGTGAAAAACCGTTCCGGAAGAAGTAATCGGTTGCGTGGAAGATCAATACGGCTCAAGAAGCGGCCTGTTTTTTGAATTCCCTGAAACGACAAAACCCCTGTCTGCGTTAGCAGA
>NZ_JABULD010000241.1:0-1414 GCF_014060985.1 Pseudomonas sp. MD195_PC81_125 | reverse complement strand
CTCACTCCGACGAACAGAGTGAAATTACTCTGCTGCGCCTTCTTCGGTAGCTTCTGGAGCAACACGTGGAGCGTGGACGTTGGCTACTGCCTTGTCATCGCCGTGTGCCAGAGCAACGAACTCGACACCTTTAGGAGCTTTGAGGTCCGACAGGTGAACGATGGTGCCGATTTCAGCGTTAGCCAGGTCGACTTCGATGAACTCAGGCAGGTCTTTTGGCAGGCAGGAAACTTCGATCTCGGCAACAACGTGCGAGATTTCGCCGCCTTTCTTCACTGGAGCAGCTTCGTTGATGAAGTGCACAGGAACGATAGCGGTCAGTTTCTGGCCAGCGACAACGCGTACGAAGTCAGCGTGCATCACGTGGCCTTTGGCCGGGTGACGTTGCAGTGCCTTGATCACGACGTTTTGTTTCTTGCCACCAACGTTCAGCTCGATGATGTGGCTGTAAGCCGCTTCGTTTTCGAGCAGTTTGGCAACTTCTTTGGCCAGCATGCTGATGGATTCAGGGGCTTTGTCGCCACCGTAAACAACAGCTGGAACCAGAGCGGCGAGACGACGCAGGCGGCGGCTCGCACCTTTCCCCAGGTCGGAACGCACTTCAGCATTCAGAGTAAAATCGTTCATTTTGTATCTCCAAAATAGCCATGACCGAGCGGCGTTTGCGACCAGCGCCAAACACGGTATGGGCAAAAAAAGCCCCGCCCCGACAGGTATGCCGGGGCGGGGGCGCTTTTCGTCAACGAGACATTTCGAGAAGGGCAGGGCCCTTAACGGAACATCGCGCTGATCGATTCTTCATTGCTGATGCGGCGAACCGCTTCGGCAACAACCGGTGCGATATCCAGTTGACGGATACGTGCACAGGCTTGTGCTGCAGCGGACAGCGGGATGGTGTTAGTCACCACCAGCTCGTCCAGCACGGAATTTTCGATATTCTCGATGGCCCGACCCGACAGCACAGGGTGTGTGCAGTAGGCAAAGACCTTGGCTGCGCCATGCTCTTTCAGGGCCTTGGCCGCGTGGCACAGAGTGCCGGCGGTATCGACCATGTCATCGACCAGAATGCAGGTACGCCCTTCGACATCACCGATGATATGCATCACTTCAGAGTGATTGGCTTTCTCACGGCGTTTGTCGATGATCCCGAGATCCACGCCCAGGGATTTGGCAACGGCACGTGCACGCACGACGCCACCAATGTCCGGGGACACGATCATCAGGTTTTCGAAGCGCTGATCTTCAATGTCATCCACCAGAACCGGGGAGCCGTAGATGTTATCTACCGGAATATCGAAGAAGCCCTGAATCTGGTCAGCATGCAGATCAACCGTGAGCACACGGTCGATGCCGACTACGGTAAGCATGTCAGCAACGACTTTCGCGCTGATAGCCACACGTGCGGAACGCGGAC
>NZ_JABULD010000376.1:0-662 GCF_014060985.1 Pseudomonas sp. MD195_PC81_125 | reverse complement strand
TACCGTGAACTGGCGGCATTCGCCCAGTTCGCTTCTGACCTGGACGAAGCGACCCGCAAGCAACTTGAGCATGGTCAGCGCGTTACCGAGCTGATGAAGCAGAAGCAATACGCACCGATGTCGATCGCTGACATGGCGCTGTCGCTGTATGCCGCTGAGCGTGGGTTCCTGACTGACATTGAAATCGCCAAGATCGGCAGCTTCGAACAAGCGCTGATTGCTTTCTTCAACCGCGATCACGCCGATTTGATGGCCAAGATCAACGTTAAAGGTGACTTCAATGACGAAATCGACGCTGGCCTCAAAGCCGGTATCGAGAAGTTCAAGGCCACCCAAACCTGGTAAGCCGCAGCGGGAGCCGCAAGGCTCCCGCTTGCTAACCTGATAGGTGTTACATGGCAGGCGCAAAAGAGATTCGCAGTAAGATTGCGAGCATCAAAAGCACGCAAAAAATTACCAGCGCCATGGAAAAAGTGGCGGTCAGCAAAATGCGCAAGGCACAAATGCGCATGGCTGCTAGCCGTCCTTATGCGGAACGTATCCGCCAGGTAATTGGGCATCTGGCCAACGCCAACCCGGAATACCGCCACCCGTTCATGATCGACCGTGAAGTAAAGCGCGTCGGTTATGTCGTAGTGAGCAGTGACCGTGGTCTGTGCGGC
>NZ_JABULD010000074.1:0-821 GCF_014060985.1 Pseudomonas sp. MD195_PC81_125 | reverse complement strand
AAGATCAAAAGATCGCAGCCTGCGGCAGCTCCTACAGGTTCCCGAGTCGTCTTCTTTGTAGGAGCTGACGAGTGAAACGAGGCTGCGATCTTTTGATTTTTGTGAATGATCAATCCAGGCCGACTGGCGGTGCTTGTCAGTAAAATCCCACAGGAGTACAAATGTACTCCATGACAAACCTGACTCCCCGCCGTACCGCCATCCTGACCTTTATCCGCGAACGCATCGCCGAACACGGTCAATCCCCAAGCCTCGCTGAAATCAGCGAGGCTTTTGGTTTTGCCTCGCGCAGTGTGGCGCGCAAGCATGTGCTGGCGCTCACCGAAGCCGGGTTTATCGAGGTCAACCCGCACCAGGCCCGGGGCATTCGCCTGCTTGGGCAAGCGCCGCGCCCGGAGCTGCTGGATATTCCGGTACTCGGCCGGGTCGCTGCCGGCGCACCGATCGGTGCCGATGCCGACATCCATAACCGCTTGATGCTTGATCCCGCGCTGTTCTCCCGTGCGCCCGACTACATGTTGCGGGTGCAGGGCGACTCGATGATCGAGGACGGCATTCTCGACGGTGATCTGGTGGGAGTGAAGCGCAATCCCGAGGCGCTCAACGGCCAGATCGTGGTGGCGCGACTCGATGGTGAGGTGACGATCAAACGCTTCGAGCGTGTCGGCGCTACGGTACGCCTGCTGCCGCGCAACCCGGCGTACCAGCCGATTGTCGTGCGCGACGATCAGGACCTGGCCATCGAAGGGGTGTTCTGCGGTCTGGTGAGGCAAGGCTGATGGGCGCCGTCGTTGCACTCGATACGCTGTTCAATGGCGGCC
>NZ_JABULD010000124.1:0-2452 GCF_014060985.1 Pseudomonas sp. MD195_PC81_125 | reverse complement strand
TTCCGTGGTGTGACCGTCGACGGTTTTTTCGATGCGTCGGCCGAAGGCGTCGTATTTGTAGGATGCGGTACTCGCCGCCCGGCAGSCTTACGCCGATTAGGCGGTGCTGGCAGTCGTAGCGGTATTCGGTGACGAGTTTCTGGCCGGTACCACGGCGTTCGCGGATCAGGTTGCCGTAGGCATCGTAGTCGTAGTGGCGGTCGCCTTGCATCAGCAGACGGTTGCCTTTGACGTTGGCGAGGTTGGCCGTGCCTTCGTTGTTCTGACCCAGCAGGTTGCCCGCCGGATCGTGGGCGAAGCTTTCCGGTGTCGTGCCGCGTACGCTAATGAGCCGATCAAGTGGATCGTAATGGTAGCTGCGATTGCCTTTACGGCTATCGTCGATGCCGGCGAGGTTGCCGTTGGCGTCGTAGTTGTAGCGGCGCTGGAACAGGTTCTTGTCTCGCTGGCCGACTGTATGCGCTTGCAGGCGGCCCTGTTCGTCGTACTGGTATTGGCTGAGCAGCAGGCCTTGCTGGCGCTGTTGTTCGCGACCGGCGCTGAACTGATGGTTGGTCAGGCGTGAGCCGTTGAGATCGATGTTGCTCAGGCGTCCGCCGGACAGGTGGCGGTAGTCGAGTGTGCTGCCATCGGGTAGGCGACAATGGCTCAGCTGGCCGACGCTGTCGTACTCGTAGCGCAGGGTGCCCCAGCCTTGGTGTTCCTCGATGAGGCGGTCTTGCAGGTCGTACTTGTAGGCGAGCGGCCAGTGGCCGTCGTCGACGTTTCGCAAATGGAGGGGTTTCAATCTATATTGATTGAAAAGTGGCAGGCTGGAAAATAAAACCATCCCCTTTTGCCCGTCCTTTTGCCCTAATAATAAATCTGTCGCCTTTGTTGCAGGTGCCCTCGACGCCAAAACGTGCCGCTGTATTTAGTAATGCTAAATGAGTGATTCAGGTTGTCCTTTGTTGTTCGCCATTAATCGGAAAAAAGGCAGTTTGTTTTTCAGCGATAGAAGACAAAACTGCCAATTTTTTTCATGGTTTGCTTTCTCTATTTCAGTTGGTAGCTGAATTTCTCATCTAGTCCAAAGCTTTCATCTTGACTTTTTACTCGGTCAAGAATGGTTAAGATTTTTTTATATGCATCACCCATTCGTTCTTCTGAATGTTTTGAGTTCGTCCAAATTAACTCAACTGGACGTTCTACGTCGGTGCTGAGCAGGTCCCAAAGAGCATTGAGGTTGTTTCCATAATATTGGGTGACGGAAAAAGCAGATGCTATTCGCTTATGGAATTCTTGCTCGGATGTGATGGATAATCCATCAAGCTCAATTATCATGTTGATTTACTTCCACTTTCCAATAGGGGTGACAGTTTCGTAGTGATCGCTAGTGATGTAAAGTAGTCCGTCATCTGAGTAGAGCAATCTGGTTCCAGGCTGATTGCTTCGAGACATCGTATTGTTGAGACCGACGTCAGCTTCATACCAGGTTCGGCCAGGGGCTGATGGAAGTACGTTTGTATCATTATAGAAAACATCCCCGCCTAGCTGCCCACCAGGAACGCTATTGTTGACTGCTTTACCTTTTTTCCATCCGCTTTGTGTTGCCTGAGCTTTAGTAACGTAGTTTGGGGGAAGATCACCAGTGGCTCGCAAACTTTCGACTAAGGGGTTGGCAGCCTCAGTCGTTCTAAGGTCACGTTTCATGGCTTCGTATTTGGCGGCGTTATGAGCTGAGTTGTCATAGGCTTCTGGCTCATCACACTCTTTACTTGCTAACCCCAACGGATCCACCCACCCCGTAGGATTAGGCACGTACTGGTAGCTATTCAACCCGCCGGCAAGCTTGATCGGATCAGGCGTCAAAAACCGCCCAGTGCCCGGATTGTAGTAGCGGTGCCGGTTGTAATGTAACCCCGTCTCGGCGTCGAAATACTGACCCTGGAAGCGCAGCGGATTATCGATCTCGCTGACGTCCAGCGCAGCGAGGTTACCGTAGGCGCGGTACTTCGCTGACCACATGATCTCGCCACTGTAGTCGGTGAGTTCCTGCGGCGTGCCCAGATGATCGAGTTGGTAGTAAAACGGCGTGGCTTTGCGCGGACCTTCGCCATCGAGCATCGCCAATGGACGGAAGCTACCGGGCTCATAGATGTAGCTGCGGTAGCGGTTGTCGGCGCTTTCCGCGATCAGTCGTTCGCCTTGCCACAAGAACTCGGTAGTGTGGCCATCAACGGTTTTTTCGATGCGTCGGCCGAAAGCGTCGTATTTGTAGGACGCGGTGCTCCCACCCGGCAGGCTTACGCCGATTAGGCGGTGCTGGCAGTCGTAGCGGTATTCGGTGACGAGTTTCTGGCCGGTACCACGGCGTTCGCGGATCAGGTTGCCGTAGGCATCGTAGTCGTAATGGCGGTCGCCTTGCATCAGCAGACGGTTGCCTTTGACGTTGGCGAGGTTGGCTGTTCCT